>JBKPFI010000235.1:0-16102 GCA_046728775.1 Actinomycetota bacterium
GAGGCCCATGTCGCGCAGCACGGTCAGGCGGCCCTGGTCGGAAACGGCGATCCCGGCGGACTCCTGGCCGCGGTGCTGCAGCGCGAACAGCCCGAAGAAGGTCACGCGCGCGACGTCCCGCTCCGGCGCGCGGATCCCGAACACGCCGCACATCAGTCGACCCTGCCCAGCTCGCGCACGTTCGGCCAGTCGGGTTTCTCGCCCGCGACGATCACCGAGCCGTGCGGTGCTTCGCCGTCGGCGGTGAACTCGTGCCCGCTGAAGCGAGACGCCTCCGAGAGCGCGTTTGCGAGCCCGCCTGCGCCGACGTCGTGGACGAGCGAGAAGCGTCCCGCGTTGCGCCAGACCCAGCCGATCAGCTCGACCTCGTCGCCCACGACCAGCCAGACCGGGTCGCCCGGCTTCCATCCCCGCGGAACCTCGCGCACGTCCGGGACGAGGCCGACGCAGCCGACGACCGGCGTCGGCGGGATCGCCCGGCCGCCCGTCTCGTTGTAGAGCGAGACGTTGCCGGAGACGACGGGGATCCCGAGCGCCTCCGCGGCCTCGGCGATGCCTTCGATGGCCTCCGAGAGCTCCCAGCCGATCTCCGGCTTCTCCGGGTTGCCGAAGTTGAGGCAGTCCGTCAGGGCGAGCGGCTCGCCGCCGGCACAGGCGACGTTGCGCGCCGCGCTCAGAACGGCCTGCACGCCTGCCGCCCGCGGCTCTCGCTCCCCGGGCGAGGGCCCCTGGAGCGAGACCGCCAGCCCGCGGTAGGAGGGCCTCAGCCGCAGCGCCGCCGCGTCGAGCCCCGGGCGCCGCACCGTTCGCGAGAGGACGAGCTGGTCGTACTGCTCGTAGATCCAGTCCTTCGGCTCGTGGTTGGCCGGGTCGACCTTCGCGCGAGGGCGAGCCGTCTCCAGCCGATCGGCCTCGTAGCGCGGGCACTCGTCCGTCAGGAAGGCGGCCGGAATCTCGCCCACGACCTCGCCGTCGAAGAACGCGCGCAGCTCCTCGGTGTCGGTCACCTCGCCGATCGCCGCGTGGTGCAGCTCCCAGCGCTCGAGCACGGCCTCGACCTCGGCGAGCCGGTCGGGCCGGACGACCGCGACCATTCGCTCCTGGCTCTCGGAGATCATGATCTCCCAGGGCTCCATGGCTTCCTCGCGCAGCGGGACGCGGTCGAGGTGGACGTCCACGCCTGCGCCGCCGCGCGCCATCTCGGCGAGCGAAGACGCAAGCCCGGCCGCCCCGCAGTCCTGGAGCGACTCGACCAGCCCTGCCTCGACGAGCTCGAGCGAGGCTTCGATCAGCTTCTTGCCCGTGAACGGGTCGCCGATCTGCACCGACGGGCGCTTCTCGGCGCTGCGGCCGGCCAGGGCGGCCAAGCCGCCCTGGCCTTCAGTCGCCATCGCAAGCGATGGCTCGGCGTCGCCCAGCTCCTGGCTGGCGAGCACCGAGGCGCCGCCGATCCCGTCGCGTCCGGTCGTCGCGCCGTAGAGCACGAGCAGGTTTCCGGTCCCGCGCGCGCGGGCGCGTGTGACTCGTTCGGCCGGAAGGACACCGACGCACATCGCATTCACGAGGCAGTTGCCCGCATAGGCTTCGTCGAAGACCGCTTCGCCGCCCACGGTTGGCACTCCGACACAGTTGCCGTAGTGGCCGATGCCGGCGACGGCTCGCTTGAAGCCCCAGTCCGGCGAACCGAACCGCAGCCCATCGAGCAGCGCGACCGGCCGCGCGCCCATGGCGACGATGTCGCGCAGGATCCCGCCGACTCCCGTGGCCGCGCCCTGGAACGGCTCGACCGCGCTCGGGTGGTTGTGCGACTCGACCTTGAAGGCGACCGCCTCGCCCTCCCCGAGGTCGATCACTCCCGCGTTCTCGCCCGGCCCCTGGAGCACCCGCGAGCCGGACGACGGCAGCCGCTTCAGGAGCCGCGCCGAGTGCTTGTAGCCGCAGTGCTCCGACCAGAGCAGCGAGAAGACCGCGAGCTCGAAGTGGTTCGGCTCGCGCTCGAGGAGCTCGACGATTCGGGAGTACTCGGAGTTGGTCAGGCCGAGCGCCCGATGGAGCGGCTGTTCCGAGACCCGCGTCAGAGAGCCGAGTCTAGCCGTCTCTCAGGACGAGTCCAGGCCGTGCTTTCGTTGCAACGACCCATGAGCCGCCGCTACCTCGTGATGCTGCTCGGGCTCGCCGCGATCTGGGGCGCGTCGTTTCTCTTCATCAAGGTCGCGGTGCGTGAGCTGACGCCGGCCACGCTGATCGTCGGCCGCCTCGGCCTCGCGGCGGCGACACTCGCGCTGCTCGTTCCGTTTGTCGTCGGGACCCGCGAGACAGTGCAGCAGCTGCGGCAGAACGCGCCGTGGCTGGTCGTGGTGGCGCTCGTCAACACGGCGATCCCCTTCTGGCTGCTGTCCTGGGGCGAGACGCGGATCGACTCGGGCCTGGCGTCGATCATCCAGGCGTCGGTGCCGATCTTCAACGCGCTCATCGCCTTCGTCGCCTTCCGTGAGGTACGCGTGACCGGTGCTCCGCTCCTCGGTGTGGCGATCGGGTTCGTCGGCGTCGCCCTGCTCGTCGGGGCGCAGCCGGAGGGGAAGGTGCTCGGCGCGCTCGCAGTCGTCGGGATGGCGTTCTGCTACGGCCTCGGCGGCCTCGTCACCGGCCGCTACCTGAAGCCGGTGCAGCCGGTGGTGGTCGCCCTGGCCTCGACGTCGATTGCGACGCTCGTCGCGCTTCCCGTCGGAGCGGCCCAGGCGCCGAGCCACGTGCCCGGGTGGAAGACGATCGGCTCGGTGCTCGCCCTCGGGATCCCGGGAACGGCGCTCGCCTACCTGCTCTTCTTCGGGCTGATCACCGGCGCGGGGGCCGCGTACGCCGCGCTCGTCACCTACCTGATCCCGCCGATCGCGCTCGCGTACGGCGCGATCTTCCTCGACGAACGCTTCGGCGCCGCCGCGTTCGGTGGCCTCGCCCTGATCCTGGCGGGAGTCGCCCTCGGCACCGGCGCGGTGGGCGTCGCGCGCCTGCGGCGCGCTCGCTACATGGGGGAAACCCGGTTTCCCCCATGAAGCCTCTCGGCGCCCCGCGCAGTCGAGGCTCCGGTGTCGGGCCTTAGGAGAGCCAGGCAGCCAGGCGAAGCACCTCACGAGCGATCTCGCCTACCGGCCGGTTCTCCGTCTCGACCAGGTGGTCCTCGACTCGTGTCTCATCGAAGTGACGTGCCCACCACCGCGCGCCCGCGAGGTCGTCAGCAGGAGAAGCAGGCTCGCGCCGGCGGATCCGCTCCTCCAGCGCCGACAACCGTGCGTGTAGCCGCACTACGGTGACTGTCGCGCCCGGTATCGCCTCCGAGACCAGACGCAGGTCCGAGCGCTGCTCGACCAGATCGGACACGAGGAGCCGTGACGCGCCAGCTGCGACGAAGCTCGGCCAGAGTGCCGCCAGGTTCCGGTACGCGAAGGCTCGGCGCGACTCCTTGAGCGCCTCCGGCCAGCACCGCGCGATCTCTTCGAGCTCGACGGTGGCATGGCGGACGCGGGCGTCAATGAGCATCGCGTCGGCCTCGCGGAGCACGATCGTCTTCCCGACTCCGATGGGCCCGGTCACCAGCAGGACGGGAACCACGGTCGAGGAACCGTTTCACATGGTCTGACCTTCCGCGAAGCTCGCCGCCAAGAGCGGATAGCCTCGGGCGAGTGTCGCGCTCCTACGTGATCTACATCGGCCTGCTCGCGGCCTTCTGGGGCGCCTCCTACATGTTCATCAAGGTCGCGAACCGCGCCTTCGAGCCGACGACGATGATCATGCTGCGCCTCCTGGTCGCGTCCGCGCTGCTGCTGGCCGTGCTCGCGGCGCAGCGCGGCTGGCGCGCCACGGTGACCGACATGCGCGGGCTCGGCTGGGAAGGCTTCGGCCTCGGGGTCGTCAACGGCGCGATTCCCTTCACGCTCATCGCCTGGGGCGAGAAGTACATCGACTCGGGCGTCGCCGCGATCGCGAACGCCTCGATGCCGATTTTCGTCGTCCTCCTCGCGATCCGCTGGAAGCCGAGCGAGCGAGTGCACGGGCTGCGGCTGGTCGGCTTCCTGATCGGGCTCGTCGGCGTCGGCGTGCTCGCGGGCGTCCACCCAGAGGGCGGCTGGTGGGGCGTGGCCGGAACCCTGGCCGTGGTCGTCGCCTCGGTCTCGTACGCGGCGGGGAGCCTCTGGGCCCAGCGGCTCGTTCACGGGACGAGCGGCCTGACGCTCGCGACCGCATCGATGATCGGCGGGCTCGTCGTCCTCCTGCCGTTCGGCCTGCTGCAGCTGCCCTCCGAGGTGCCGGGCTGGAAGGAGACCGGCTCCGTGCTCGCGCTCGCGGTGATCGGCACCGCGCTCGCGCAGATCATCCTCTACCGCGTGCTGCGGAGCGACGGCGCCGCGCGGGTCAGCCTCGTCACCTACCTCCTGCCGGTCACCGCGCTCTTCTACGGCGTGCTGCTGCTCGGCGAGCCGCTCACGTGGCAGGAGCTCGCCGGGATGGTGCTGATCCTCGGCGGCGTTGCGCTGGGCTCCGGCGCCGTCCGGTTCCCGCGCCGCGAGCCGGTGGCGGCGCCGTCGCCGTGAGCGACGAGATCAGTCTCCGCCGAGCCGAGCAGGACGACGTCGACTTCCTGCTCGAGCTGCTGACGCACGACGACGTCGAGCCGTACATGGCCGTCATCCGGCCGAAAGACCGCGAGGGGCTGCTGGCCGAGATCGAGCGCTCGCAGGCCGAGCCGGAGGAGTTCGGGCGGTTCGTGATCGAGGTCGACGGGCAGCGGGCCGGGCTGATGGGCTTCGAGGTCGCCAACCGCCGCAACCGGATCGCCAACCTCGGCTCGCTCGCGGTGCATCCTGAGTTCCGCGGCAGGCGGCTCGCCGACACGGCTGCCAGCGAGTTCCAGCGGCACCTGATCTACGACCTCGGCTTCCACCGCCTGCAGCTGGAGATCTACGGCTTCAACGAGCGCGCCCAGCGCCACGCCGAGCGCGCCGGCTTCGTCCGCGAGGGGGTGCGGCGCAAGGCCTACCAGCGCCACGGCGAGTGGGTGGACGGCATCATCTACGGCCTGGTGCGCGAGGATCTCGAGCCATGAGCTTCGCCAAGCGCTGGGCTGAGGGCTACAAGCTCGCCTGGGACGCGGACGACCCGGAGGCCGCCGCCGCTCTCTACGCGCCGGACTGCGTCTTCCGCTCGGCGCCGTTCCGCGACCCCGAGCCGCCGCTTGAGTACACGACGCGGGTCTTCCCAGAGGCGCGGGCGGAGGACGTTCGCTTCGGCGAGCCGGTGGAGGAGGGCGACCGAGCCGCGGTCGAGTGGTGGGCAACGCTCATCTCGCCGGACGGCGAAGAGCAGACCCTCGCGGGCTGCTCGTTGCTGCGTTTCGACGACGAGGGTCTCGTCATCGAGGCCCGGGACTACTGGCACATGGAGCCGGGTCGCAGCCAGCCGCACGACACCTGGGGGAGGTGAGGTCCCCCTCGTGCGGTTGTCGCGCGGACAGCTCGCCGCGCCGGTCGCCGCCGCCGTCGCGATCGCCTTCGCGGATTCCTCGATCGTCGTCCTCGCCCTGCCGGAGCTGTACGGGCGGTTCCACACGACGATCGAGGGCGTCTCCTGGGTCGTAACGGCCTACAACGTGGCGGTCGCCGCGACCGCGCTCGCGCTCGTCTTCCTCGTTCACCGCGTCAGGGCGGCGGCCCTCCTGGGGGCGGGTCTGGCCGTGTTTCTCGCTGCCTCGATCGCGTGTGCGCTCGCGGAGAGCCTCGGGTTTCTGATCGCGGCGAGGAGCGTGCAGGGCGTGGGCGGCGCCCTGCTGCTGGCCGGGTCGCTTCCGGTGCTGGGAGCGCTTACCGGGTCGGCGGCGGCCGGGACGAGGCTCTGGATCCTCGCCGGGACCTTCGGGCTCGCTCTGGGCCCGGCTCTGGGCGGCGTGCTCACGCAGGCCTTCGACTGGCGTGCGATCTTCGCGGCGCAGGCGCCCGTCGCCGCGCTCGGGATGATCGGCCTCGTCCGGTCGCACGTCCATCCGGTCGCCGAGGAAGGCTGGCGCCCCTCGCTCGCGCGCACGCTGCCGGCCAACGCCTGCCTCGGGCTGCTCTTCGGCGCGCTCGTCGGCGCGCTCTTCCTGGCCGTGCTCCTCGTGATCAGCGTCTGGGACTACTCCCCAATCGCCGGCGCTGGGATCGTCAGCGCCCTCCCTGTCGCGGCGGTGGCGGCGCGGCCGGTCGAGAGGCGCCTTTCGGGGCTGGTAGCGATCTGCGGAGGGGCCGCGCTCCTTGCTGCCGGCCTGGTCGCCCTCGCGCTCCTACCCTCGGCGAGCGTCTGGATGGCCATCTGGGCGCTCGCGCTCTGCGGCGCCGGCCTGGGGCTGGCGGTCCCGGTGCTGTCGAATGCGGCTCTCCAGCCGGGCGCCGGGATGACGCGGAGCGGGACGCTGACGGTCGGCGCGCGGCACGTCGGCCTTGTCCTCGCCCTCGCCCTGATCGCGCCGCTGCTCGCCTCGAAGGTTCCGGCGGCAGGGGACCGTGCGCTGCTGCGCGGGACCGCCGTTCTGCTCGATGCGCCGATCGGCCTCGACAAGAAGGTGCCGGTCGCGCTCGACCTCCGGAAGGCGTTCGCCCGAGCGCAGGAAGGCGAGACGCCTGACCTGAAGCAGCCCTTCAACGCCCACGGGGCCGAGCACGACTCTGCGCTCGCCGCGACCCGTGACCGTCTGGCCGGAGCGATCGCGGCCACGATCACGCGCGCCTCGCGCTCGGCGTTCTTCGTCTGCGCCGCCTTCGCCGCCGCGGCGCTGCTCGTGGCGGTCCTCTTCCGGCGGGGAGTGGTGGGGTGAACCTGAGAGCCGGCACGTGGGTTCTAGTCGCTTTGCTGGCGAGCGGGGCCGTGCTCGTCGGGGTCGAGCTCGGCAAGGGCGCCCTCGACCCTCCGGCCCCGAAGCTCGCCGACCCCTGCAAGCCGCGCGGCGGCCGCACCGGTGGTATCGACGCCACGATCCAGCGCATCGTGCTCGACGGCCTCGACGGCGCGGCATGCCGGCTGCACACGACGCGCGAGGAGCTGGCGCTCTCGCTGGGCGGCGGCGTGGGGGTGACCCGGCGCTGGGACGAGCACACGATCGAGGTCGCACTGCGGGCCGGTCTGCTCCGCTCGGTGGACGAGGCCGAGCGCCGCGGGGACATCCCCAGCTTCCTCGCCCCGGCAGTGCGCGGCCTCGTCGAGCGCGCGCCGCTGAAGCCCCTGATCGAGGGCGGCTTCAAGCTGAGCGACCTCTTCGGCTAGGCGGCCCTGTTTAGGAATCGCAGGTAGCGGTACGGAGCCGCCGAGACCGAGGGAGCAACGAGGAGGCGTCCTGAGGGTTCCTTGGGACAAGTCGTTGCTGCGGCAGCTGTGCAGGCCGACCTCCGGCTGCACCCTCGAAGACCCCAGAGAGGAGGACCGATGAGCCGCATCTTGACGGCGGCCGGCGCGCTGATCGCCGCGCTTGCGATCGCGACCCTCTGCGTGACCGCGGCCGCCCCCGGGGCGGGCCAGCCGCGCTACCTCGACCGTCACGCGTCGATCGAGAGCCGCGTGAACGACCTGCTCCACCGGATGACCCTCGCCGAGAAGGTCGGCCAGATGGACCAGATCGTGATCGGCAAGCTCCGCGACACGACCTCGCCGCCCAACGGCGACTGCAACAACGCCGGCGGCAACACCGACCCGCTGCAGACGACCTGCCTGCAGCGGACGCTGATCGACTACCACACCGGCTCGATCCTGTCGGGCGGCACGGACAACCCGGCCGACAACACCGGCCACGGCTGGGCCGAGCAGTACAACACGATCCAGCACTACGCGATCGAGCACTCGCGGCTGCACATCCCCGTGATCTACGGCGTCGACGCGGTGCACGGCTTCGGGCACCCGTTCGAGGCCACGCTCTTCCCGCAGTCGATCGGGATGGGAGCTACGTGGGACACCGAGCTTGCCGAGGCCGCGGGCGCGGCGACGCGGGAGCAGCTCCTGGCGACCGGCGGGAACTGGAACTTCGCGCCCGTCCAGGATCTGGCCCGCGACAACCGCTGGGGCCGCTACTACGAGACGTGGGCCGAGGCGCCGGAGCTCTCCGCTGCGCTCGGCGCCGCCAACATCCAAGGCATCCAGGGCGGCGGCTTTCGGAACCCACAGGTCGCCGCGACGGTGAAGCACTTCGCCGGCTACTCGCAGTCGATCAACGGCCACGACCGGGTCGAGGCGCAGCTGCCGATCCGGTACCTGCAGGACGTCTTCCTGCCGTCGTACGCCGGAGGCATCGATGGGGGCGCGGCAACGGTAATGGTCGACTCCGGCTCGATCAACAACGTGCCCGCGACGGCGTCGCACTTCCTGCTCACCGAGGAGCTGCGCCACCGGCTCGGCTTCAAGGGCGTCGTGATCAGCGACTACGGCGACGTGCCGGCGCTCCAGAACACCTACCACGTCGCGGCCGACTTCCCCGGCGCGATTGCCAAGGCGGTCAACGCTGGGATCGACGTGAGCATGACGCCGTTCGACTACGTCGGCTGGAACGAAGGCTTGATCCAGGACGTCCAGCAGGGGATCGTCTCGATGCACCGGATCGACCAGTCGGTGCGGAGGATCCTGAGGCTGAAGTTCGAGCTCGGGCTTTTCGACCAACCGTACGTCGACCCGGCCGCGGCCGACGCCGCAGTGACGGCGAACAGGGCGCTCGCGCGCCGGGCCGCCGACGAGTCGATCACGCTGCTCCGCAACGAGGGGACGCCGCCGGCGCTCCCGCTTTCGAGCAGCGCGAGGCTCGTCGTCACTGGGCCGAGCATGAACCGCGTCAACAACCAACTCGGCGGCTGGAGCGTGAGCTGGCAGGGCGTCTACGACCCCGGCAACCACGTCTGCTGCATGGGGCCGCCTGACCAGATCCCGCCGGCGACGACGGTGCTCGACGGGCTACAGGCCGCCGACCCGAACGTCACCGCCGTCCCGACCGACCAGACGGTGACCGACGCGCAGATCCAGGCCGCGGACGCGGCGGCCGCGTCGGCCGACGCGGCGGTGGTCGTCGTCGGTGAGCGGGCCTACGCCGAGGGCCTCGGCGACCGGCCCGACCCGGTGCTTCCTGCCGACCAGCAGCGCCTGATCGCTGCGCTCGAGGGGACGGGCAAGCCGGTGATCGTCGTGGTCTTCGCCGGTCGCCCGCTCGGCTTCGGCCCGGACTCGATCGTCGACGGGGCGGCGGCGATCCTGATGGCCTACCTGCCCGGCACCGAAGGCGGCGCGGCGGTGGCCGACGTCCTCTTCGGCTCGGTGAACCCGAGCGGGCACCTTCCTGTGACGTGGCCCTCCGCCTCGGACCACATGGCGGGCGACTTCGACACCGGCGGCCCGTCCACTCCGGGCGACGAGCCGAAGTTCTTCGATCAGCTGCCCGGTACGAACTCCGGCCCCGGCTCGGGGTACAACCCCCGCTGGCCGTTCGGATTCGGCCTCTCGTACACGACCTTCGCCACGAGTGGCCTCTCCGTGACGAGCTCGGTCTCGCGGCACGGGACCGCGACCGCAACGTTCACGGTCGCGAACACCGGCAGCCGTGCGGGGGCGACGGTCGTGCCGGTGTACGTGCACCAGCCGGTGAGCGACATCGTCGTGCCACCGCAGCGGCTGGTGGGTTGGGCTCGCGTGACGCTCGGAGCCGGTGAATCCCGGACGGTGCACGTCTCGTTCCCGGTCTCGGCGCTGGCCGTCACGATCGGTGACATCGACGCGAGCGGCCGCCGCGCCGTCGAGCCGGGTCAGTACGAGGTCCAGGTCGGCTCGATGAGCGCGAGCTTCACAATCGGCTGATCGATGGCTTGGAGGAGGCGGGGCCGACCCCGCCTCCTCCCGCCTACACTGCCGCACATTCGTGACGCTTCTCGCCGTCGTGGTCAAGGCTTCGCAGGAGGTCGCGGAGACCAGCTCGCGATCGCGGAAGGTGGCGGTCCTCGCCGAGCTCCTAGGGAGGCTGGAGCCAGACGAGGTCCCGGTCGCTGCGGGGCTGCTCTCGGGCGTTCCACGTCAGGGCCGCGTGGGCGTCGGCTATTCGACCATCTACGGCATTGAGACCCCGCCTGCGGACGAGCCGTTGCTCACGATCGCCGACCTCGACGCGGCGATCTCGGAGATCCAGGCGGCGACCGGGAGCGGGTCGGGAGCCAGGCGCAAGCAGCTCCTGGCCGAGCTGCTGGGCCGGGCCACCAAGCCGGAGGCCGGCTTCGTCAGGCGCCTGTTCACGGGCGAGCTGCGACAGGGCGCGCTCGGCGGGATCATGGTCGATGCAGTCGCGAAGGCGGGCGGCGTCTCCGGGGAGCTCGCCCGCCGCGCGCTGATGCTCTCTGGCGACCTGACGCGGACGGCAGAGATCGCGATGAGCGGCGGCGAGGAAGGGCTTCGCGCCGTCGGCTTCGAGCTCTTCCGACCGGTCTTCCCGATGCTCGCCTCGACCGCCGAGAGCGTTGGCGAGGCGGTCTCGAGCTTCGACCGCGCCTCGGTGGAGTGGAAGCTCGACGGAATCCGCATCCAGGTTCACCGGCGCGGTGAGGAAGTCCGCATCTACACCCGCAACCTCAACGAGATCACGCACGCCTTGCCGGGGATCGTCGAGGCGGCGCGGCGGCTCCCGGCGGAGCAGGCCGTGCTGGACGGAGAGGCGATCTGGATGGCCGACGATGGTCCGGCGGCCTTCCAGGACACGGTTGCGCAGATCGACGCCGACGCGCCGCCGGAAGGGATCAGCACGTTCCTCTTCGACCTGCTGCACGTCGACGGGGACGACCTGCTCGACACGCCGCTCGAGGAGCGCGCGGCGAGGCTCGCAACGATCGCGCCGCACCTTCGGGTGCCGTCGGTCGTCACCTCCGAGCCGAGCGAGGCCGAGCGCGTCCTCGACGAGTCGCTGGCGGCCGGGCACGAGGGCGTCGTCGTCAAGGACGCCGGTTCGCTCTACGCGGCCGGGCGCCGCGGCAAGGCGTGGCGGAAGGTGAAGCCGGTGCGGACCTACGACCTCGTCGTGCTCGGCGCGGAGTGGGGCCACGGCCGGCGCGAGGGCTGGCTCTCGAACCTCCACCTCGGCGCGCGCGACTCACGCACCGGCGAACTCGTGATGGTCGGGAAGTGCTTCAAGGGGCTGACCGACGAGCTCCTCGAGTGGCAGACGAAGGAGCTCCTGAAGCGCGAGACCGGCCGCCAGGGCATCGCCGTGCTGGTGCGACCGGAGCTCGTGGTCGAGATCGCCCTGGACGGCGTTCAGTCCTCGACGCGGTACGCCGGCGGAGTCGCGCTTCGCTTCGCCCGCGTCAAGCGCTACCGGCCGGACAAGCGCCCCGAGGAAGCCGACACGATCGACGACCTCCGCTCGCTCCTTTCGACGAAGCGGTAACCCGGTGCTACCGGCGCGGACGCGTCGGCCACGAGCCGCGGTCGCGCTTCGTGGTGAGGCGCGAATCGACGCCGTAGAAGTACGAGAGCGGCCCGACGAGGATCAGGAAAGCAATCACCAAAGCGGCGCCCAACATGTCACTTCACCTCCTTGCACCTTTTGCAACGACGAGAGAGCGCACGTCATTCCGTCCTCGCCTGCGGCTACGGCTGCGAGCCTAGGATGGCCGTCTCAGCTTCTGCAGAGGTGACGAGCCCAGACCTTCAAAGACCCGCTCCGCGTCGCAGCCTACGATCCGGCCCTCGTGCTCCAGGTGCTCGCGTTCGTCATCCCCTTCGGCCTTGCTGGCGCGGTCAGTCCGGTGATGCTCATCGAGCAGACCGTCATCCTCTCGGGCCCAGGTGGCAGGCGCGCGGGCAGGCGTTATGCGGAGGGCGCAGCCCTCACGTTGCTGCTCTTCGTGAGTGTCCTCGTGCTGTTCGGACGGGCGATCTCACTCCCCGAGGCGCCGCACCTCGACGCGACGCTCGACATTGTCATCGGGACCCTGCTCGTGGTCTTCGCGCTGGCCATCCGCTGGCGCCGTCCGCGCGAGCACAAGGAGCACCGGGCGCGCCGCCTAGTGGGTCCCCGCGAGGCGCTGGGCTTTGGCGTCTTCTCGATGGCCACCAACCTCACGACGATTGCGCTCGTCGTCCCCGCCGCCAAAGAAATTGCCTCGAGCACCCTCAACCTGGCGGCCCGCGCCGTCGTCATCGCGGTGCTCGTCGTGCTCGCGTCGACGCCGGCCTGGTTGCCGGTCGCCCTGACGGTAGTCGCGCCCGGAGGGGCCGAGCGCGGCCTTCGTGCGATCGGGGCCTTGATCGAGCGGCGTGGTCCGCAGCTCACAGTGCTGATCGTCGCCGGACTCGGGGTGCTGCTTGTCGTGCGCGGGATCCTGCGCCTACTGGGCGCGTAAGTCCCTCCGGCACTCGAGCAGTGCTATGACGCGGGGCGGACTGGCTGCATCCGCCGCCGGACGACCACTACGACGACGAGAGCGGCGAGGGCGAGCGCCGCGTCGAGCCGAAATGCCTCGCCGATCCCGCTTACGAGGCCGTCGATTGTCACTTCCGTGGCCGACGTCACGATCGCAGTGTTGAGTCCGAGCCCGACCGCACCGCCGGCGACTTGGAACATGTAGACGATGCCTCCTGCGAGGCTCGAGCGCGAAGGGTCGAGCGCGGTAACCGCCGCGGTCGTGATCGACGAGTAGAAGAGTCCGATCCCCACGCCCAGCACGACCATCCCGGGAACAAGCGCTCCGTAGCCGTCGCCCGCATCGAGCCGCGAGAGCTCGAAGATGCCCAGGGCGATACAGAGCGCGCCGGCCGAAACGATTGGCTTGGAGCCAAGCCGGCCGTAGAGCGGGCCGGCCGCGAACGACGTTGCTGCGAACGTACACATCATCGGGGCGAGGCCGGCGCCCGCCCTGAGCGCCGAGTAGCCCAGCACCTTCGTCATGAACTGCGGGAGGTAGAGGAGCGCGGCAAAGAAGACGACGGACACAAGGAGAACCACGAGGCAGGCCGAGGCGAAGGCGCGGTTTGCGATGACATCCGCGGGAATGAGCGCGCTGTCGCCGGCGCGGCGTTCGATCAGGACGAAGGCCGCCAGCAGGAGGGGGCAGGCGGCGAGGAGGGCGAGGGTACGGATGTCTCCCCAGCCCCAGGCGCTCGACTGGTCGAGCGCAAGCAGCAGAGCGAGGAGCCCCGTCGTGAGGGCGGCGGTTCCTGCGTAATCGAGCTGCAGCCGGTGGGTCTTCGGGGCGTCCGGGGCGACTGCACGCGTGGTGAGGAGCACCGCGAGAGCGGCGATCGGAACATTCACGAAGAAGATCCAGCGCCAGCTCAGAGTGTCGGTGAGCAATCCGCCGACCAGTGGGCCGATTGCGTTCCCGAAGCCGGCCGCGCCGAGGATCAACCCCCCGGCGAGGCCTGCCTTCGACCCGGGCAGGATGGCGTAGGTCATCCCTAGGATCGCCGGCCACATGAACGCGCCGCCGATCCCCATCGCAGCTCGGCACCCGATCAGCCAGTCGGCGCTTTGCGCGGCTCCGCCGAGAGCCGAAAAGAGGGCGAAGATCGCGGCCCCGAGCGTGAACACCCGGCGACGCCCGAGCAGGTCCGCCAGTCGCCCGCCCGTCACAATCGCCACACCGAACACGAGCGCGTAGGCGTTGATGACCCACTGCACGGTGGAGAGCTCGGAGTCGAGATCGTGCTCGATCGCGGGCAGCGCGACGCTCAGCGCCGTGAAATCGTTGGCGATGACAAGCACCGCGGCGCCCATCGCTCCCAGCGCGAGGACGGTGCCGCGGTCCAGACGCTCGGCGCCGGCCTGCATCGACGGACACTCTCGTGGGCTGCTCGGGACGGGTCAAGGCTCGGCACTCGAACCCTCTCGCGACCCACGTTCGCGATCGTCGTACGATGGCGGCATGACCCGTTACCTGCACACTATGTACCGCATCACCGATCCGGCGAAGAGCCGCGCGTTCTACGAGGCCCTCGGCTTCGAGTTCGGCAACGAGTTCGACATCGTGCGCGACGGCAAGCGCGAGGCGACCAACGACTTCTTCTCGCTCGGCGGCCAGGAGAACGTCCTCGAGCTCACGTTCAACCACGACGGGCGGAGCTACGAGCTCGGCACCGCTTACGGTCACATCGCGATCGGAGTGGACGACCTCGACGGCACGCTGGGCCGGCTGGCCGAGCAGGGCATCGAGCCCGAGCGTGAGCCGTACCGGGTACGCGAGGGTGGTTCGCGGTTGTGCTTCGTCAACGACCCGGATAGTCAGTTGCGAACATTGAGTTGACCCCAACGTGATTAGCCAGCCTGGCGATCGACCCCTCCCACCATGTACTCCCTTCCACCTGCTTGCGAAGCCGACAGGTGCGGTCTGCAACCTCGACTGTTCATGCTGCTTCTTTGCACACGGCGGTGGGACTTCCAGGAGCCTTCAGCATCGCGGAGGAGCCGCTTGAACGCACCGCGGAAGTCTGGGGAGGGTCCGCACAGGAGGATCTCTTAACGAGGGGGAGGGAGAGAATGCAGAAGCGACTTCGTGCGCTCGTACTTGGCGCCATCGTCACTGCGGCCATGTGGCCTGGCTGACGACGGCCGCCGGCGCGAGCCCGACCAAAACGTCCGCCACATACGACATCTCGACGCTCGCGGGCAAAGTCGCCTCCGTCAACGGGACGGCCGGCCTGCAGACACGCATGTTGGCCTTCCCGCAGGAGGAAGCCGAGGAGGAGGCGGCTCAAGCTCCGGCCGCGATCACGCCGGCCTTTGTGCTCTCGAGCCCGCTCGACGGCGACAGCGTCCTGGCGCCGGTCCTGACGGTGAATCAGGACACGGCGGCGGCGCCGCAGAACGAACCCGCGATCGCGGTCGACCCGAACAATCCGAACCGGGTCGTCGCCGGGGCGAACGACTATGTGACCCGGACCTGGTCGTGCACAATCGGCGGCACCCCATGCAGCGCCCTAGGTGACGCTTACTCGAGTACCTACTTCTCCAACGACGGCGGCCAGACGTGGTGCTGCACGAGCACTGACCCGGCCCACATCGGCACGCTGATCCCCGGTGTCGAGCGCCTCGTCGGAGGCCAGTACGACGCGGGCGGCGACCCGGCGGTCGCCTTCGACAGCAATGGCCACGTCTTCTACGCCGGGCTCGGCTTCAACCGCACCAGCGCGCCCAACACCGTCGCGGTCAACAAGGGCACCTTCTCCGGAGGCGGCAACCTCAGCTGGGGCCCGCCGACCTTCATTAACCAGACGACCTCGCCTTCCATCCTGAACGACGAGGAGTGGATCGGGGTCGACTGGCATGTCTCGAGCCCGTTCAGGGACCGCGTCTACGTCAGCTGGACGCGCTACATCTTCAACGCGAACAACGGCAGCTACGTCCAGTCGCCCATCTTCTTCGCCTACTCAACCGACGGCGGGGCGACCTTCAGCACCCCGACCAACATCTCGGGCAACGTCCTCTACGACCAGGGCTCGCGCCCGATCTCGGCTACGACGGAACGCTGTACGTGATCTTCGAAGGCGCCACCCGCTTGTCGACGCTGGACACCAGTGGCTCGTCAAGTCGACCGACGGCGGTATCACCTGGACGAAGCCCACGAAGGTCGCGGACGTCCAGGACGTCATCCCGCCCGCGAACACCGCCTACCGCGATGACAGTTTCCCAGCGGGCGACGCCGCGCCGAACGGCGATCTCTACGTGCCTGGTCAACTCAGATGAGCGATAGCGGCGGACTCTGCCCGACCCGCACGAACAATGGCTGCCACCTGACCGCCGTTTACAGCAAGTCCACCGACGGCGGCGCAACCTGGTCGGCGCCAGTGCCGATCTTCCCGGCGCTCGACGCCTCGACGCAGACCGCGGTGGGCTACCCGGTGACCCAGCCGGATGGTTCGACACTGAATGCGCGGCGCCGCGCCGTGTCGACACGAAGTGGCCGGGCGTCGCCATTTCCCCGAGCGGTCGGGTCTACATGTCGGCCTACGGCGCCGACATCGTCTCACCCTGGCGGACGTGTGCGAACGCGCCGCCTCCCCCGGAGGGGCGGATCAACTGCCTCGCGCTGGGCGACTACATCCACAACGCCCGGCTCGACTACTT
>JBKPFI010000457.1:0-7997 GCA_046728775.1 Actinomycetota bacterium
CCGCACCTCGCAGCCGAAGCCGGGAGCGAGCGGGAAGCACGCCTCGCGTGCGGCGGGCGAGAGGGTGCGCTGCCCCGAGAGCGGCTCGCGCGGGACGAAACCGCTGCAGGCGCGCACGAGGGCCCGCGCGGCGCGCTTCGCTATCCCGAAGCCGCCTCCCTGGCGCTCTGCAAATGCGGCGATTGTGAGGTCCGCGGCATCGTCGAGCAGCGGCGCGAGGTCGCCCTCGAGGTCGGCGTCGCAGAGCAGGAGCCGCCCCCGAGGCGCCTGCCGCTCCGCGAGGGTCAGTGCCTGGCCCTTGCCGAGCCGCGGCAGCTCGACCACCCGGGCGCCGGCCTCACGCGCAGCGACGGCCGTGGAGTCCCGTGAGCCGTCGTCGGCAACGACGATCTCGGCGTCCGGGCGCGCGCGGCGGAGCGCCTCGACCGTCGTCCCGATTCGCGCCTCCTCGTCCCGGGCCGCGATCAGGACGGTGAGCGGCTCAGAGGCGACGCCGCGAGCGGACGCCTTAGCCACCCGCCGGGGCAGGTGTCGGCAGCGGCGGCAGGGCGCCGTCGCCGGCCGAGTCCTTCACCCCGTACTGGCCGGACGGTGCGCCCGCGAGCAGCAGCACGAGCGCGAGCCGGCCGACGGGCGTGTCGATGTCGTCGACGGTCGAGAGACCGGCCTCGCGGAAGACCTTGGTCGCCGAGTCCGCGGCATCGGTCTGCTCGACCCCGACCGCGGCCGGGCCGGCTGTCCCCAGCCCGGAATAGAGGCCGAAGAGGAAGCGGCTCGTCCCGTCTCGCTGCGGGGCGACCGTCCGGACGACCACCACCCCGTCCGCCGGAGCCTTGCTTCCCCCGGCACGCTCCTCGACGAGCGCATCGGTGATCGAGTTCCAGAGCGGCGTCTCGCCGCCGAGCATCAGCTCCTGGCCGAGGGCGCGGCCGAGGCTCTCGAGGTGGCTCTTGCCGGTGAGCCCGTCGGCGGCCGGCTGGGAGGCGAGCGTGCCGTCGATCTGCCGGACGTCGATCGGGACCTTGAGCGCACGGAGGCGCAGCTGCTCGGCTCCCGCGTCGGTGAGGGCGCGGCTCACGGCCGAGCGGGTGCCGCCGTCGACGGAGCCGACGAAGACGACAGCGATCTTCTTCCCGCGCAGGCGGTTGTGGACGAGCACCGGGTAGGTCTCGTTGATGAAGGTCCGCGACGCCTGCTGCTCGCGGTCACGGTCAGTGGACTGTTGCGCGGCGTTTTGCGCGGCCTTATCGAGCTGTCGCTGCAGCCTCGCCACCTCTGCTTCGAGGAGGCTCCGCTTGCCGCTGTCGACGAGCCCGCGGTCGGAGATGCCGACGCCGACGATGATTCCGATCACGAGCGCAAGGAAGACGGCGGCGAGCGACGCGACGTGGTAGCGGAGGTCGAACATTCAGAGCTCCGCGGCAGTCTGGCACAGGGCGTACAGGCGGTTGAGCGCGTTGCGGGGAAGCGAGCGGCGCAACCCGACGAGGAACGGGCCCGTGACGGTGAGCTCGGCGCGGGTGCGGCGAGGGCCCGAGTCGGCGAGGGTGAGCTCGACGTCGAGGCGCTCGACGGTCATGTGCCAGGCAATGCGCGTGGGTGCGTCGACCTCGCGGACGACGAGCGTCGACTCCGCGGCCGGCCGGCGGACGAGCGATGGCCTCGCGCCAGCGTGCAGCGACCACCGTGCGCCCGGGGCGAGGCCGCGGCGGTCTGGATGAACGCCCGACACGCCCGGCCACCAGTCGGAGAAGTGGTGCGGCTCGGCGAGGAAGAGCCAGACGTCGTCGAGCGGCGCGAGCAGCTCGCGCGTCGCGCTGTAGGTCGGCATCGCGGCGGGAAGTGTTGCTGTTTCGGCACTGGTACGTGACCACGCGTGCGCTTTACCTCGTTAGCCTCGACTCGGGGAGGAGGTCAACGGGTTCCAGCCCAGGGACATGGCCGAAACGGCTAGGTCCCGCGCGGAATCGGCCGGCGCATGCGCGCGCCCCGCGCACAACAAGCCGCACGACGACGGACGCGTCAGCCGATGCCGATCAGGTCTCGGATCCGCTGGGTCAACAGGCCGATGAAGTGGCGGAGGCCGGGCGAGGCGACGATGGCGACCACGACCGCGGCCAGTCCCGCCGCGGCGAGCAGGACGAAGGGCCAGAGCCCCACCTGCCGGCTCACCAGGCGCGAGACACCCTTCGCGTCGATCAGGATCTCCCCCACCTTCAGGCGCGTCACGAACGTCGACGACATCCCAGCCCGGTCGCGCTCCAGGAACTCGATCAGGTTGAAGTGCGTCCCCACCGCGACGATCAGCTCGGCGCCCTTCTCGAACGCGAGCAGCAACGCGATGTCCTCGCTGATCCCGGGCGCGGAGACGGTCGAGTAGCGAAGACCGAGCCCCTCGAGGCGAGCGGCCCCGGGAGCCGCGCCGTTCCGGTAGGCGTGCACCACCAGCTCGGCGCCGCAGCGCAGAGCCGCATCGGACACGGAATCCATGTCGCCGACGATCACGTCGGGCTTCGTCCCGGCGGCGAGCAGTGCGTCCGCCCCGCCGTCCACGCCCACCACGACCGGCTTGAAGTCGCGCACGTACGGTCGCACGATCGCGAGGTCCCGCTTGTAGCCGGGACCGCGGGCGACAACCAGGGCGTGCCGCTCGCGGAAGCGCGTCTCGAGCGGCGGGAAGTCGACGCCCTCGGCGAGCAGGCGCCCCTCGTCGCGGAGGTACTGCAGGGTGTTCTCGGCGAACCCCTCGAGCGCCTCGGTCACCCTGCCCTTCTGCTCGGCGAGGGCACGGCCGAGCTCCTCGGCGCCGAGCGTCCGCCCGTTCGCGAGGCAGGTGCTGTTGCGGAAGAGGCTCGAGCCGCGGATGGTGATGTCTTCGCCGTCGCTGAGCTCGTCGAAAAGCGGCGCGCCGGGCGCGTCGATCAGGCGCACTCCGCCGCGCACCAGCAGGAGCGGCCCCGGGTTCGGGAAGCGGCCGGTCTGCGAGCGCGCGACGTTGACGACCACGCGGACGCCGGAGTCGATCAGCTCCTCGGCGGAGACGCGGTCGATGTCCTGGTGGTCGATGATCGCCACGTCGCCAGGTCCGAGGCGGGTGACGAGGCTCTTCGTGCGCCGCCCGAGCCTGGCGCGGCCGGTGAACTCGACGAAGCTCATCTTTTCTGCTGCACCGCGGAGATGAACTGCTCACCGCCCAGCATGCGTCGGAGCTCGGAGCGGCGTTCGCCGTCGCCGAGCTGCTCGATCGTCGTGTGCGTGGGGTCACCCGGGACCTTCTCGACGCGAAAGTGCCGATCCGCGAGGGACGCTATCTGGGGCAGATGCGTGATCGTGACGACCTGCGCCCGCGCGGCGAGGCGGCGCAGCGTCTCGCCGACAGCGTGGGCGGTCTCGCCGCCGATCCCCGCGTCGATTTCGTCGAAAACCATCGTCTCGCCCCCTCCGACCGCAGCAATCGCCAGCGCGATGCGGGAGAGCTCGCCGCCGGACGCAGTCTCGGCCACCGGCGCGAACGGCAGGCCTGCGTTCGGCCTGATCAGGAAGACGGCCTCGTCGGATCCTGTGGCGCTGGCCTCACGCTCGCGCAACTCGACGCGGAACTCGCCTTCGCCCAGGCCGATCCCGCGGAGACCCTCGGCGACCGCGGCGGCGAAGTCGTCGGCCGCGGCCTCTCGAGCCGCCCGGAGCTCTACAGCAAGCTTCGCGACCCGTTCTTCGGCCGCGCTCAGCGCCTGCGCGGCCGCGGCGACCGGGTCGACGCCGTTCTCGAGCGACTCGAGCTCCTCCCGCGCGGCGGCGGCGCGGGCGAGGAGCTCCTCGTAGCTGCCGCAGCGAAACCGCCGCTTTGTCTCGGCGATCGCGGCGAGCTCGGACTCTACGTGCTCGAGCCGGTCGGGCTCGGCTTCGAGGGACGAGAGGAACGCGCGGAGCTCGGATGCCGTTTCGCGCAGGCGCAGCTCGAGGTCGCGCAGCTCGTTTCCGGCGCGCTCGAGCTCCGGCGCCAGGCGTTCCAGCGGCGCTACCTCGCGCTCCGCCCGGGCGACCAGGTCCGACGCGCCTTCTCCGTCGTCAGGCGAGAGGGCGTCCGTGGCGGCCGAGGCGCCCTCCGCGAGCTCCGTCACGTGCCTCAGCCGCTCCCGCTCGGCGAGGAGGCTCTCCTCGGTGTCGGGCGCCAGCCCCGCGGTGTCCTCGACGAGCGCCCGAAGTTCCTCGAGGCGCGCCTCCGCCGCTGCGGCGCCGTGCGTCAGCTCCTCGTGACGGCGCCGTGCGGCGTTCAGGTCACGCCAGGCGCCCCGCAGGTCGGCCCGCCGCCGCTGCTGCGCCTCTCCAGCGAAGGCATCGAGCAGGTCGAGCTGGTACGCGGAGCGGGCCAGCCGGCGCTGCTCGAACTGCCCGGACATCGCGATCAGGCGCTCCGCGGCGGCCGCGACGTCCTCGCGGGCGGCGCTTCGGCCCCAGGCGTACGCGCGCGTGCGCCCGTCCTGGAAGACGCGGCGGGCCAGCACGAGGCCGTCTTCGTCATGCGGCCGGAGCTCCGCGAGCACCGAGAGCTCGTCGTCGTCGAGGAAGCCGTCCGGCGGATCGAGCTCGGCCTCGACGTACGCGTCGACGCCGTCCGGCCCGACGAGCGCCGCGTCCCCGCGCGCGCCGAGCAGGAGGCCGACCGCCTGGGCGAGGATCGTCTTGCCGGCGCCGGTCTCGCCGGTGATCGCGTTGAGCCCCGACGCGAGCGTGAGTTCGGCTTCGCGGATCAGGACGAGGTTCTCGATGCGAAGGCGGCGAAGCACGGCCTGGATGCTACGTCGCTGCCCCGCCTGCGGCGACCCGCCAAAAGAGCCACGCCGCCGGCGCCGGCTTCTTTGTCACGCGCGCGCCCCTGGGTGGGTGGGGGTTAGGGACGGTACCGGCCCGGCGCGCGCAAGTGTGTGACGACTTCGTCGCGATTGTGTGACTTCTGCGGCAGCACACGCAGAGGCGGCGAGGGTTCCGGGGGGCTACGAGGCGAAGGTCCGGCGGTAACGGCTGAAGAACGTGATCTCCGGCAGCGTCGCGAGGAGGCTTCGCTGTTCCGAGAGCCTCGTCTCGACCTCCTCCCCCGGCGCCAGCTCCGCGACCCGCTGGCCGTCGGCGAGCACGGTCGCCGGGACGTCCGGCGTCCGGTTCGTGACCGTCAGCGCGCGGCCGCGCGGCACGACGAGTGGCCGCGCGTGCAGCGAGTGCGGAGCGACGAACGTGATCGCCATCGCGTCGAGGCCCCAGACCAGCACCGGCCCTCCGTTCGAAAGGTTGTAGGCGGTCGAACCCGACGGCGTCGAACAGATCAGGCCGTCGCACGGAAGCAGGCCGAGATCCTCGCCGCCAACCGCCCACCCGATCTCGATCATCCGGCCGATCGTCGAGCTCGCCACCACCACGTCGTTCACCGCCGGCCACGGGCCCGCCCTGCCCCCCGCGCCCACCTCGAGCGCCGGCAGCTCGACGACCTCGTAGTCACCGGACAGCGCACGCGCGAGCCCCTCCTCCAGCGATTCCGCCTCCATCGAGGCGAGGAAGCCGACCCGTCCGAAGTTCACGCCGATCACGGGTACCGAGGTGCCGAGAAACCGCCTCAGGGCGCGCAACATCGTCCCATCGCCGCCGAGGACGACCGCGAGGTCCGCGTCCGAAATCTCACCGCCCGGCCCGTCGCCGTGCTTCACCACCTCGTCCTCGGGCAGCACCACCTCGGCCCCGCGATCCTCGGCCAGCGCGCGCAGGCGTTCGAGCGCGGCACCGATCGTCTCCGGCCTGCCGTGGGTGATCACGGCGAGCCGCCGCACCTTAGGCCGTTGCGTCGTCGATCCAGTCGTCGAGCTCATCGGGAACCTCCGGCCGCTCGCGCTGCACGAGGTGAAGGAAGAACTCGCGGTTTCCCTTCGGGCCGGGCAGCCCGGAGTCTACGACCCCCATCACCTGCGCTCCCCAGGCCGCGGCGTCGCCCGCGACCTCCCGCAGCACGCGCCGGTGGATGTCGCGGTCCCGAACCACTCCCCGCCGTGCCTCGCCCCTCGCTGCCTCGAACTGCGGCTTGACGAGCACGACTGCCTCCCAGCCCGGAGCCGCCAGTTCCAGCGCCGGCGGCAACGCCTTCCGCAAGCTCACGAACGAGACGTCGCAGACGACGAGCTCCGGCGCGAACGGCAGCTCCAGCAGCTCGCGCACGTTCTGGCGTTCGACCACGCTCACGCGCGGATCGTCCCGGATGCGCGGGTGGAGCTGCCCGTAGCCGACGTCGAGCGCGATCACGCGCGCCGCGCCGCGCTGCAGCAGGACGTCGGTGAAGCCGCCGGTCGAGGCGCCGACGTCGAGGCAGCCGCGTCCGGCGGGGTCGACCCCGAACGCGTCCAGCGCGTGCGCGAGCTTCTCGCCGCCGCGGGAGACGTACGGTGGCGGAGCGATCACCTCGAGCTCCGCCGACTCGTCCACCTGCTGTCCGGCCTTCGCATACCCCGGTACGCGGCCCGCGAGCACGAGCGATTGGGCCTGCGCGCGGGTCTCCGCGAGCCCGCGCTCGACCAGGAGGACGTCCAGTCGCTTCTTCGGCACTACGGCAACGGCTCGTCGGCCACCGAGAGCACCGCGTCCCAAGCGAGCTCCGAGGCTACGACACCCAAGGAGGTCGTGTCCAGCAGCGGGTCGCTTTCGACGTCGCCCGTCGAAACCGCGAACAGCACGTCGCCGTCCTCGAGCGCATGGAAGGGCTGGATCCCACGCGCCATCGAGGCGTGCACCTGGCGCCCGAGCGTCCGCAGCTCCCGCTGGTCGAGGCTGAGGTTCGTCGCGACGACGGTCAGCGTCGTGTTCCCGGGCGGCGGGCGCACCGCCGTCCCCGCCGCGAGCCGCTCCTCGACGCCCGGCACCAGCTGCCGCCGCAGACCGGCCCGTCGGTCGTGGTGGCCGCGGACGACGTTGCCCTCTCGGTCGACGATCGCGCCGACGGCGTTCACGACCGTGAAGACCGCGAGCTTCGTCTCGCCGATCTCGCGGAAGGCCGCACCCTGGCCCGAAGGCTCCCCCTCGTCGTAGGCGAACAGCTTCCCAGCGGTTGCCGAGCGGCCCGCGCCCCTGCGCCCGACGGGGAACCACCCGGGCCGCGCCGCCCGCAGAGCCGCCCGGCCCAGCTCCTTGTCCGGGTAGACGGCGTTGTCGCGAGGGCCCCAGTCGAAGACGATCGCGCCCGCGACGAGCGGGATGTCCAGCCACCCGGTCCGGTAGCCGCGTCGCGCCAGTAGCTCCGCGGCGACGCCGGCGGCCGACTCGAGCCCGTACAGCGAGCCGCCCGCGAGGCAGATCGCGTGGACGAGGTCGTACGCCGCACCGCTGACCCCCGGCGAGCCGCCGCGCACGTCGATCGACGACGAGGCGCCGTCCGGGAAGGAGAAGACGGTGCATCCGGTCGGGCCTTCGTCGTACTCGGCGACGCCGATCTCGAGCCCCGGGAACTCGAACCGGAGCTGGGGCCCGTCGAACGACGTCCGAGGGACGAGCTCGGCGGTGTCGTTGCTGAGCCGTGCGACCGGTGTCAAGAGGTGCGCGAGGCGAGACCGGCGACGATTCCGGAGAGCACCGAGGTATCGGCCGGGATCTCGGTGAGCCGCGCGTGCGCCCGCTCGGCGGCCTCGTCCGCGAGCACCCGGGCGCCCTCCGGCCCGTGCTCGACCAGGTACCCGTCCTCGTCGAGGATGTCGTCGACGATCTGGAACAGGAGGCCGACCTCGTCGGCGAACGCGCGCCACGGTCGCTGCTCGGCCTCCCGCACCTCCGCCACCCAGAGACCGCACGCGACCGACGCGGAGAACAGGCAGCCGGTCTTGAGCCGGTGCAGCGCCGCCAGATCGTGCTCGCCGCCGGTGATGTCGAGGTACTGGCCGCCGATCATCCCGAGCGTCGCCTGGACGAGCTCGCGCGCGACTGCGGGCGAGGAATAGGAGAGAGCGAGCCGCAGCGCCTCCGCGAGC
>JBKPFI010000276.1:0-9052 GCA_046728775.1 Actinomycetota bacterium
ACCTGCTTCAGCGTCTTGTTGGCGAGGACGTCCGGGTTCGCCCGCGCCTCCTCAACGGTTTCCGGATCGTCCGGCCAGTCCGGCGTCAGCGGCGCGTAGCCGGCCTGCTTGAAGAAGTCCGCCCAATTGGCCCAGCTGCTCGGCAGTAGCCAAAGGCCGTGGATGAAGACGACCGGAGTGGCGTCGGAGGCGTTTGCCGCCTCGATCTCCCTGCTCTCTCGCTCCGAAATGGGCGCCATGCCGAACTCCTCTCGGTCGCAGTGGAAGATCATCCGACCCTAGCGAACCGACGACGAGCTCATCCACGAGGCGCCGGCGATCGCCGGCCGTGTGACGCCGTCGGCGCTCGGGCGCCGAGGCGGCCGCCCGCGAATGGAGCGGCTTGCACTGCCTCGGGTGAGGCCAGCCTCCGAGCGGGACCCGCATCGGGCTGACTGATTTCGACACCCGGGTGCCGAGCAAGCGCGGTCATGTGCTGATGTTCTCGGCGGCCCAGGCCGCGAGCTCGTGAAGCGCTTGCTCGGAACGGGAGCCCGGCTCCGCGGTGTAAACGATGAGCTGCTGATCGGGGTCAGCGTCGGAGGTGAGCGGATCCCAGTCGAGCGTGATCTCGCCGACGACGGGATGGTTGTAGGTTCGCGTTCCCCGCCCCTTCACCGCGACGTGCGTTCCCGCCCACCACTGCCGGAACTGCTCGTCTCTGATCGAGAGGTCGCCGACGAGTTCGGCGAGGCGCGGGTCGTCGGGCTTGCGTGCCGCCTCCATCCGGATGTAGGAGACGACCGAACGTGCGAGTCCTTCCCAGTCGGGGTAGAGGGAGCGCATGCGCGGGTCCGTCAAGAGCAGCCGCATGAAGTTCCGTTCGCGCTCCGCGATCTCCCCGAAGTCGACCATCAACGCGGCGGCCAGCGGGTTCCACGCGAGGATGTCGTGCGTGGGCGTCATGACGATCGCGGGCGTGTCGGTGATGTGGTCGAGGACGCGCTGCATATGTGGCTTGATCTTCTGCGGCGAGCGGCGGCGGGCCTTCGCGGACGCGACGTTCGTGCCCGCGACCTCGTACAGATAGGTGCGTTGGTCGTCGTCGAGGCGCAGGACGCGCGCGAGCGACGAGAGCACCGGCGCGGACGGGTGGATCCGGCCCTGCTCGAGCCGCGTGTAGTAGTCCGTCGAGATGGCTGCGAGCTGGGCGACCTCCTCGCGGCGGAGACCGGCCACCCGCCTCCTTGTCCCACCCTCCGGCACGTCGACGTCACTGGGGCTTAGCTCGGCGCGGCGAGCGCGAAGGAACGCACCAAGCTCGTTCTGATCCTGGGTTCGGCTGCTCATCAGGCCGCTTCATTGCCGCTCAGCAGCTGCCGTTCTGACGGGGAGCGATCCTTCCCAGGAAACGCCTTCCCAGGAAGAAATCTCTCTATCGGCCGCCGTATTCGGGCGTCATCCTGAGGCCCGAGCACCCAACCGGCTAGGAGACACCGTTTGCGGATCACGAAAAACACCCTCGACACGAGCCGCGGCCCGAGCGACTGGTTCGCCGGGGCCGTGTACGTCGATACCGTCGCCGAGCCGTCCGAGAACTCGCGCATCGGCGCTGCCTGTGTGCACTTCACGCCGGGCGCGCGCACCGCATGGCACACCCACCCGCATGGCCAGACGATCTGGGTCACCGAGGGTGTCGGCCTCTGCCAACGCGAGGGCGGCCCGGTGGAGGTCATCCGTCCCGGAGACCGCGTCTTCTTCGAGCCGGAGGAGAACCACTGGCACGGCCCCGCGCCGACACGGTTCATGACCCACATCGCCATGCAGCAGGCAAACGACGCGGGCGAGGTCGTCGCGTGGGGCGAGCACGTCAGCGAGGAGCAGTACGGCCAGGCGCCGTCGATAAGAGAAGGAGAGAACTGATGCGCGCCACCCTCATGTACGGCGCCGGCGACGTCCGTATCGAGAACGTCCCCGACCCGGCGATCGAGGAGCCGACGGACGCGATCCTGCGCGTCGTCCGCGCCTCCATTTGCGGGAGCGACCTGTGGCCGTACACGTCGATGGAGCCGAGCGAGAGCGGCCAGAGCATGGGCCACGAGGCGATCGGCGTCGTCGAGGAGGTCGGCGGCGAGGTGCGCACGGTCAAGCGAGGCGACCTCGTCGTGATGCCGTTCGCGATCTCCGACGGCACCTGCGAGTTCTGCCGGGAAGGGCTGCAGACCGCGTGCGTGCACGTCGGCTTCTTCGGCAACAGCGGCACCAACGGCGCCCAGGCCGAAGCGCTGCGCGTCCCCTACGCCGACGGGACGCTCTACCCGCTCCCGGTCGGCGAGGACGACGCGCTGCTGCCGTCGGTTTTGACGCTCTCCGACGTCATGGGCACCGGCCACCACGCCGCCGTCGTCGCCAAGGTCGCCCCCGGCAAGAAGGTCGCGGTAGTCGGTGACGGCGCCGTCGGGCTCTGCGGCGTGATCGCGGCCAAGCGGCTCGGCGCCGAGCAGATCATCATCCTCGGCCGGCACCCCGACCGGATCGCCCTCGCACGGGAGTTCGGCGCCACCGACGTCGTCAGCGAACGCGGCGGCGAAGCGATCGAACGCGTCAAGGAGCTGAGCGGCGGCCACGGCGTCCATTCCGTGCTCGAGTGCGTCGGCCTCGACCAGGCGGTCGAAACCGCGATCGAGATCGCACGACCCGGCGGCGCCGTCGGCCGCGTTGGCGTCCCCCAGCACGAGGCGATCCCCGGCGCGGAGCCATCCTTCTACAACAACGTCACGATCGGCGGCGGCCCCGCGCCAGCGCGCGCCTACATCGACAACCTGCTGCCGGACGTGCTCGAGGGTCGCATCGACCCCGGCCGCGTCTTCGACCGCGTCGTCGATCTCGAGGGCGTGCCGGCGGGCTACCGGGCGATGAACGAGCGCGAGGCGATCGAAGTCATCGTGAAGCCGTGACAGGGGTGCGGCTCGCGCTCCTTCCGCTGGCGGCCTTTGTCCTCGCCGCCTGCGGCGGCGGTGACACCGCCCCCGCGACCGCCGAGTCCCGGGATGCTGCCCCGACCGGAACAGGCGACGAGGTCGAGACGGAGCCCGAGGGCGTCGATCACGAGATCGGCGACATCGCGTACTGACGGAGGCAGCGATGAACCCGACCTATGACTTCGCAGGCCAGGTGGCCCTCGTTACCGGCGCCAGCTCGGGCATGGGGCTCGCCGCCGCGCAAGCCTTCGCCGAGGCCGGAGCGTCGGTCGTGCTCGCGGACATCAACGAGGACGCCCTCCGCGCTGCAACCGACGGCCTGACCACCGCCGGTCACACGGCGCTCGGCGTGACCTGCGACGTGTCCGATGAAGAGGAGGTCGCCGCCCTCGTCGCGCACACGGTCGCGACCTTCGGCCGGCTCGACATGGCGTTCAACAACGCCGGCATCATGATCCCGCCGAGCGACGCCGCAGACGAGCCCGCCGACAACTTCGACCGGGTGGACGCGATCAACCTTCGCGGCGTCTGGGCCTGCATGAAGCACGAGCTGCGGCAGATGCGCGAGCAAGGAAGCGACGCGATCGTCAACTGCTCATCGCTCGGCGGCCTCGTCGGGCTCCCCGGCCGCGCCTCCTATCACGCCTCCAAACACGGCGTGCTCGGGCTCACCAAGAGCGCCGCGCTCGAATACGCGCCGCGCGGCGTCCGCATCAACGCAGTCTGCCCCGGCACGATCGACACCCCAATGGTCGCCCGCATGATCGAGAACGGCGAGCTCGACATGGCGGAGGCGATCGAGAACAAGCCGATCGGCCGTCTAGGGCACGCGGACGAGATCGCGGCCGCCGTCCTCTGGCTCTGCAGCCCTGCCGCCAGCTTCGTGATCGGCGTCGCGCTCACCGTGGACGGCGGCTACACAGCACACTGAGCCGAAATCGCACGTGACGCGTGCAGTTGGTCGTCTGCGCGCAGGCCTCGCGTGGCGGCGGCGGACCCCCTCTCTCACCGGAGAGGGTCGCATCGTCCAGCTCAGTCACCCGATCCCCCTCTCCGTACGTGCGAGGATCGCGTGTGCGATCGACTCCCAGTCGGCTCGGTCGACCCCGTGCCCGGCTCCCTCGAGAGTCAGCAGGCTCGCGCCCGGGATCTCCTCGGCCAGCGCCCGTCCGTGCGCGAGAGGGAACATGGGATCGGCGGTGCCGTGGATCACAAGCGTTGGCACCGCGATCGACGAGATCGGCTCGGACGGAACGTCGCCCTCCGCGATCAGGCTGTGGTTCTCGGAGGCGGAGATGTCACGCGCGCGCTCGACATCGCGGCGGACGAGCTCGCGCCAACCCGCCTCGTCGAAGGGGCGGACGGCTCCTGCGAGCATGCGCTCGTAGGCGACCAGGTACTCGATCACCGACCCCCGATTCGACCAATCCACATCAGCCGAGGCCAGGAAGTCGTTGAAGCGCTCTGTTGCCGAGGGGAGGCTGCGTTCCCCGGGAGTTGCAGGAGACGTGCTGATGAGGACGAGCGAGAGCACGCGGTCGGGGAAGCCGAGCGCGAGCAGCTGTGCGAACGCCCCACCCGCTGAGACGCCGACCACGTTCGCGGCCGCGATCCCGTACGCGTCGAGGACGCCGACGGCATCGGCCACCAAGTCGGCGCCGGTGTACTGGGGGCGGCCCGGCTCGTAGGTGACCGAGCGGCCGGTGTCGCGGTGGTCGTAGCGGATCACGAACCGCCCGCCCGCGGCCAGCAGCCGACAAAAGCCCTCCTCCCACCAGAGCATCGAGGCGCCGATGCCCATGATCAGCAGGATCGGCGGGTCGGCGGGGCGCCCGAAAGGCTCCGTGCTGAGCTCGACGCCGTTTGCTTCGATCATGCGCTCGGCGCGTTCCATAGCCACTAGGCGGGCTGGACCGACTGATCGAATCGGAAGACGTTCTCGGGGTCGTGCGTCGCCTTCACCTGCCTGAGCCGGTCCAGGTTCGTGCCGTGGTAGGCGCGTCCCCAGTCCTCGAGCTCAGGGTCGGGGAAGTTCGGGTACACGCCGCCGGAGCCCCACGGGTGGACGAGGGCCCATGAGCGTGAGAGCCAGTCGCGCGCGGCCTGCCGCTCGGCCTCCGATGCATTCGCCTCGACGATGGTCTCCTGCTTGAGCAGGAATCGCTCGGCGCGGTGAACGAATGCCGTGGCCTCCGCGGGCACGCGGTTGTACGCCCCGGCCCAGGGCGTGAAGTCCAGCACTCGCGTTTGCCGCTCTTGCCTCCCCTCCGCGAAGAGCGCCAGGAGCGCGGCGATCACGTCCGCGGGGAATTCGCGCCGAAAGAACTCCGACTTGGAGTACGAGTGACCGGGCTCGCGTTCGGTCGGCCGCCACTCGCCGGAGCCGATGTCGTATTCGGCGAGGTAGCGCTTGACCTCGCGGTAGGGACCGGGCGCGTAGTTTGTCTTGGTTGGTGCGGCGCCGACGGCCGCGACGAACTCGTCGAGCGCCGCCCGGGCGGCGGTTTCGTGGTCGAGCACGGCGCCGAAGACGGTGACGATCGGGGGCTGGGCGCTGTCCCCGGGCGCCCTCACCACCAGGCTCGCCGCGATCGCATCAGGCGCGTCGGGCGCCCACGACTGCCAGGCGCCGAGCACTGCGGCGGCCGCGGTCCACGGCCACAGCAGGTGGAAGCCCGTGGTGTGGGAGGCGGGGAGCGTCCGAAACACCAGCTGCGTCACCGCCGCAAACTGGCCGCCGCCCGCTCCCCGGAGCGCCCAGAACAGATCCTCGTTGCGGTGCTCGTCGCAGTCGACCATGCGCCCGTCGGCGAGCACCGCGCGCGCGGCGACGAGCTGATCGGCCGTGAGGCCATGTGAGCGGCCGAGGATGCCGAGTCCGCCGCTCAGGGTCAGCCCGGCGATCCCGACGGTTGGCCCGCAACCAGCGGCGATCGTCCGATCGTGGGCAGCGAGCGCGTTGTAGACCTCGGCGAGGCGCGCTCCGGCGCCTACCGTGACCGTGCCGTCGAAGACCAACACCTCGTTCATGCCGCTGAGATCGATGACGATGCCGGTCGTCGACGAGCGTCCGGCGAAGCAGTGGCCGCCGCTCCGCAGCGCGACGTGCAGCCCTTCCTCCTTTGCAGACGCGAGCGCCTGCGCGACGTCCTCGGGCACGCGACAACGGACTACCGCGTGGGGACGCACGCCGTCAAAGCGAGCGATCTGCGACCTCCGCGCGGACTCGTAGCCGGCCGAGCCCGCGACAAGCACCTCCCCGCCGACAATCATCTTCTGAAGATAGTCGTGGTCGGTCAGGAGGCCGCAGGCGGCGGCAGTAGACGTGCAGCGCCCCGTGTCGTACGTCTGCGCGTCGATCAACGAAGCGCGTCCGGCGGTCCGCCGGTAGCGATTGGAATCCTGAATATCCGGCCGCCCTTGAGCAGGGTGCGACCGGCGCGGAGCGCGGGACCTCTTCGAGACCGGCGAGGGAGCGGACCCCACGATCTCGGTCGCCGTCGAGATGCGCGAGAGTCAAGTCAGCTACGCACGAGTGAGGGCCGGGTCAGAAGCAGGGATCGTTCGGTTCGCTGTCTCCCGACAGGCGAAGGCGGGACTGAGGTGGAGGTCACGTATGAAACAACCTCCCTGAGCGAATCCGCAGATCGCGAGCTCGATGGGTTCGCCGAGAGCTATGCCGAGTTCATCGCCTCATGGAAGGAAGAATTGAGTTCGAGCGCGGTCCTCTCGACGAGTTGACGTCGCCTCGACCGGCGAGTCATTTCCGTTCAGGTCGACCTGCAGATGCTCAGTGTGCGGTGGGTAGTGGCAACGCATCGAATGCCTCGAAGCGTCGGCAGTTCGTCCTAGACTCGCACCATGAAGTTCGACCAGCACACCCTCGTTTTGCTGGTGAGGCCACCGGACGCGCCCGAGCTGAGCGAGCAGGAGGCCGACGCGCTCCAGGACGCCCACCTCGCCTTCCGCGCAGACCTGCGCGACCAGGGCTATCTCATCGCCGGCGGGCCGCTGCTTGGCCAGGACGACGAGCGCTTGCGCGGAATCTCGGTGATGTCCGTCGACCCTGCGACCGCCCGCGAGTTGTGCAGGGCCGACCCGGCCGTCCGGGCCGGGCGCCTCGCCGTACAGGTGATGACCTGGATGGTGCCCGCGGGCAACATCCGCTTCGAGGATGTTCCCGCTCCGCGCTCACTGGCCGAAGCAGCCGCGGACTGACGCGGCCAGGCGCGTCTATCGGCTCGGGTACCAGGCTTTCAGCCGGCGGCTCATCTAGGCAAGATCAGGATCCTCGCGCGTAGACACTCCCTAGATGCTAGGACGCCGACCCCTCGGGTGAAAGAGCGGGAGCGCCTCAGAAGTTTCTCCCACGCTAGAGTCTGCTGAACGATGTCCGAGGCGAAGATGGTGGGCCTCGCTCAGGATGCGCTCGCGGCGCGCGGGATCGAGGACAAGGTGATCGCCGCCGGCCAGTTCAATCCCCGCGGGCAAACGGGTGGGCTGTTCGCGGGCGGGCTCGCGGGCGGGGAGGCAGGGAGCTTGGTCGGCGGCGTAGCAGAGGACGTCGGCCTGGCAGCGGGCTCGTTGGCCGGCATGCATGCCGCGGATGCGGCCTCCGGGCTTCCGGCCAGGATGCTGGTCGCGGTGTCCACCACGACCGTTTACGGCTTCGCCGCGAAAAGCAGGCGCAGTGCCCCCACGGGGCTCGTCTTTCAACTCCCGCGGGCCGACCTCACCGTACGTGTCCACCAGCGAGTAAACGTGCGCGTGGTGGAGCTGGTTCACGAGACGAGCGGGTCGCGTATCGAGCTCGAAGGTAACCGGCTCCCCGTGACGCATTCGAAGGACGTGATCGAGGCGCTGCAGCGGTAGCCGGCGTTCACTCGGTAACGCGATCGACGAGCACGCAGCCGTCGCGGCCGCCGAGGCCATGTCCCCACGACTTCACCGGGGCCAGGTTCGCCCGCGCCCGCCACCGCAGTGACCCGCCGCTGGACGGCTTGTTCTCGCCATGACCAAAGACGCGGCGACCAGATCCTCGGACACCACCGTGGCGGCCGGACGCGCCTCCGGGCGGCTGAGTCTGCGGCTGATCGTCCGAAAGGCGCTCGCGACCGGACGCGAGCGGTTCTGGGCGGTGATGCTGCCCGCAGCCGTCCTCTTCGTGCCTCTGACGCTTCTCGAGACATACGTGGAGCACCTCGCCGACGAGCGCACAAGGGATTCCAGCGCGGCGGGCGTGCTGGTGGAGGTGCTCTCGCTGGCGGGCACGAGCGGACTCCTGTTCGGCTGGGTGCTCTACACGGGCCTGCTCGACGCGATCGTCGGCGCCCACCACTTCGGCCGCCCCGAGGAGCCCCTTCCCCACCGGCTTCGGAATCTGCCCTACGTGCGCCTGGTCAGCGCGGGCATCGTCCTCGACATGCTCGTCGTCATCGGGAGCGGACTCTTCGTCGTGCCCGGCCTGCTGGCGCTCACGTTGTTCGGGATCGTGGGGCCGGTCATCGTCATCGAGCGCCGCCGCGTCATGGGCGCCTTCGTCCGGTCGGCTCGACTCTCCCTTCCGCACCTCAGCATCGCCTTCGGCGCGATCGCGTTGCCCTTCGTCGCCGAGCAAGCGATCGAGGATCTGATGCTCATCGTCTGGCCGAACAATCTCTGGGAGGGCGCCCTGGTGGCGATCGGCCTCACGCTATCCGTGGGGGTCTCCGTCAGCCTGATCGAGGTCGTGTTCGCCAATGAGTTGATCGCGAGACATCCGGCCTAGTGAGGGCGCCGAGGCAGGTGCAAGCCGCGGACGAGCTTTTCACCAAGCCCTGCTGAAAACCGGTGCTGTCGCGGCGCCGCAGAACCGGGAGAACAAACCAAAGCCGTTGGCTCAGCTCACCGCTTCCTTCACGAGCGCGCTGATCCTTACCTCTACCGCGGCGGTCAACTCCTTCAACGCGAAGGACGTCGGCCACATGGCGCCTTCGTCGAGGTTCGCCTTGTCGCTGAAGCCGAACGTCGCGTACCTCGTCTTGAACTTCTGCGCGCTTTGGAAGAAGCAGACGACCTTGCCGTCCTTGGCATACGCGGGCATCCCGTACCAG
>JBKPFI010000010.1:0-11877 GCA_046728775.1 Actinomycetota bacterium
AGCGTCAGATGTGTATAAGAGACAGGGCCGCGGTGACGGCCTGCCGGTACGTGTGGTCGACGACGTCGCCGGCGGCGAAGACGCCTTCGACGTTCGTCTCGGTCGAGCCCGGCTTGGTCACGAGGTAACCGGCGTCGTCATGGTCGAGCTGGTCGAGGAAGAGCTTCGTGTTCGGGTCGTGGCCGATCGCGACGAACAGCCCCTGCGCCTCGAGCACGCGCGTGTCGCCGGTCTCGAGGTCGCGAATACGGACACCGCTCGTCTGGCCGCCCTCGCTGAGAACCTCCTCGACGATTGCGGGTGTCACGAACTCGATCTTCTCGTTCACCCGCGCACGGTCTTCCATGATCTGCGACGCGCGGAACTCGTTGCGCCGGTGGACGAGGCTGACCCTCGTGGCGAACTTCGTCAGGAAGATGGCCTCCTCCATCGCCGAGTCGCCGCCGCCCACCACGACTACCTCTTTGTCGCGGAAGAACGCGGCGTCGCAGACGGCGCAGTACGAGACCCCGCGTCCCTGCAGCGTGCGCTCGGTCTCCAGCCCGAGCTGCCGCGCGCTGGCGCCGGTGGCCACGATCACGCTCTCAGCACTGAACTCGCGCTCGCCGACCCAGACACGTAGCGGGTGTTCGCCGAAGTCGACCTTCGTCACGTCGTCGGTGAGGAACTCTGCGCCGAAGCGCTCGGCCTGACGCCGGAAGTCCTGCATCATCGCCGGGCCCATGACGCCGTCGGCGTAGCCCGGGTAGTTCTCGACATCGCTGGTGATCATCAGCTGGCCGCCCCAGGCAAACCCCTCGATCACGAGCGGCTGCAGGTTGGCACGTGCGGCGTACAGCGCGGCCGTGTAGCCGGCCGGGCCGCCGCCGATGATGATCAGTTCCCTTGCGTCTTCGTTCATTTTCCCTCCGAAGTATTAAACGCTGGGGACCGGTCGAACCTTCCTCAGGCCACCAGCGCACCGCAGAGGTACAGCTTGCCTTCCCGGATCTCCGCGTCGTCGAACAGGCGGTGGTTCTGGCGCTCGCGGGGCCGGATCAGGTGGACGACCTCGTGCCTGCGGGCGACGAGCAGGTCGGAGATCAGCCTCCGATGGCACCGCTGCCAGGCGGTCTCGGCGCACATCACGCACGGGGAGGGCTCGGCCAGGGCCCGGGCGAGCGCGTCCTGCCAGTCGCCGCTGCTCATGCGCGCCGCGTAGCTGCGGAAGGCCGCGACGCGGAGGCAGCCGAAGCGCTCCTCGCCAGGCTCGCCGCTCCGCCGTCCGCCGAGCTCGACGGCGTGTGTGTAGCCGATCCCTGCGGCGCGCATCGTCTCCATGAGGGCCGCTTGCCCGAACTGCGGGTTCCTGCGCGACCCCGGGAAGCGCCGAACGTCCACGAGCGTCCGTGCGCCGGCTTCGAGCAGGCAGGCGGCGAGCTCTTCGGACGGCCGCGTGCCGTGGCCGATCGTGAGGACCCGCACGGAGGTCTACGAGGCCCGCCGCCAGAGGCGCCGGCGCGGGAGCGGGGTTCCCGCGCCCTCGCCGAGGATCCGCGCGGCGGCCGCGAAGTCCGCCTCGTCCAGGCTCATCAACTTGTCGACGGCGACGTGCTCAAGAGGAGTCTCGGAGGCCGCGGCGAGCCGCAGCGCCTGCGTGTTCAGCGCCTGCTCGAAGATCGTCCGCGCGTAGCGGGCGTTGCCGAACCCCTCGCCGCGCTCGGCGCGCTCGAAGATCCGGTGCAGTTCCTCGAGCCCGGGCTCGGCCACGCGGTAGCCGTTCTGCTCCGCGAACAGCTCGGTGATCGCGATCAGCTCCTCGTTCGAGTAGTCCGGGAAGCTCAGCTCCCGGGCGAAGCGGGAGCGCAGGCCTGGGTTCGAGTCGAGGAACTCGTTCATCAGGCGCGGATACCCCGCGACGATCACGACGAGGCGGTGGCGGTGGTCCTCCATCCGCTTCAGGAGGGTCTCGATCGCCTCCTGCCCGAAGGCGACCCCTCGCTGGCCCGGCCGCGCGAGCGCGTACGCCTCGTCGATGAAGAGCACGCCGTCGAGCGCCTTCCGGATCGCGCGGTCGGTCTTGACCGCCGTCATGCCGACGTACTCACCCACGAGCCCGGCCCGGTCGACCTCGACGAGGTGGCCTCTCTCGAGCAGCCCCATCGAGCGGTACATCTGCGCGAGCAGGCGGGCGATCGTGGTCTTGCCGGTGCCCGGGTTGCCGACGAAGACGAGGTGCTGCGACGTTGCCACCTCGGGGAGGCCGTGCTCGAGCCGGCGGCCCTGGACCTGGAGAAACGCGACGAGAGCACGCACCTGCTCCTTGACCGAGCCGAGCCCGACGAGAGAGTCGAGTTCGGCCTGCAGCTCCTCGAGGCTGCGCGCGGCCGGCTGCGGCCGCCGCGACCCGAGGCGCTCGAGCCACTCGGCCTCGCCGCCGACGCTCTGCCGCACCTGGTCGCGCAGGACGCTCAGGCCGACGAGGAGATCGTCCAGCGGATTTGCCATCGCCCGAATCTACCCGGAAGCCCCGAAAGCGAACGGGCCGGCGTGAGTAGACTTGCCGACCTCGGGCGAAGGGATCCTCGTGGCCACCACCGTGACATGGGACGGCCTGCGCGACCTGGCGGGCTTTCGGGCGCAGAACGGCTGTGCGATCAGCCTCTACCTCGATCTCGACCCGGCGACGACGCCGACGGCAGCCGAGGCGTCGACGCGCGTCAACTCGCTGATCGACGAGATCGACCGCTCGGAAGCAGCGAGTCGCCCCAACCTCACGCACGAGCAGAAGGAAGGCCTACGGAAGGACGTCAAGCGGCTGCGCGAGTTCTTCGTCCGGGAGTTCGAACGCGACGGCACGCACGGCTTCGCGCTCTTCAGCGCGTGGCTCGACAACCTGTGGCAGCCGCTCCCGCTCAGCGCGCGCGTCCCGGACGTCGTCAAGATCGGGCGCAGCCTCTATCTCGCGCCCCTCGTGTCGCTCGTCGGCCGCGGCGAGGGCGCGCTCGTCGTCTTCGTCGGCCGCGAGCGCGGCGATCTCTACCGCCTCCGCGCCGGGAGGCTCGAGGAGCTCGTGGAGCAGTTCGACGAGACGCCCGGCCGGCACGACCAGGGCGGCTGGTCGCAGGCGCGCTACCAGCGTCACATCGAGAAGCTCGCCCAGGACCACCGGAAGGAGGTGGCCGAGCTCGTCGACCGCCAGGTGCGGCGGCTGCGCAGGCCGCGGGTGATCGTCGTCGCCTCCGAGGAGACGCGGGGGGAGTTCGAGGACGAGCTTTCCAGCGAGGTGCGTAAGGCGATCATCGGCTGGACGACCGCCGACGCGCACGCCACTCCCGCCGGACTGCTCGGGGTCGTCGAGCCGCTGCTCGAGTCGTGGCGCGGAGAGCAGGAGACGGAGGCGGTCGAGCGCTGGCGCGAAGAGGCAGGTCGCAACGGCCGCGCTGCCGCCGGCTGGGGCCCGACGCTCGAGGCCGCCTCGGACGGCCGCGTCGAGCTGCTGCTGTTCCAGGACGGCGCCGAACGGGCGGCCTGGGAGTGCCCCGCGTGCGGCCGCGTCGGCAGCGAAGGCGGCGCCTGCCCGCTCGACGGAACGCAGATGGAGCAGCGGAGTGAAGGGCTCGACCTCGCGGTCCACCAGACGCTCGCCCACGGCGGCACGGTCTGGGCGCTTCGCCAGCGCCAGGACCTCGAACCCGTCGAGGGCATCGGCGCCCTGCTGCGCTACTAGGCGGGCCCGCTAGGCGGCGTCGACCACACGCGGCAGCTCGTGCGCCGCGGCAGGGGACTCGGGGTCCGACTCCGACGCCTGCTCGAGCTTGGTTTCGAACCGGCCGAGCCGCTTCTCGGCGTCCGCAAACTTGTTCTGCGCGCGGCCGAGGTGCGTCCCGACGAGCTCGAAATCCTCCTTGAACCGGCCGAAGTCCTGCTGCAGCCGCGCACAGTAGGCCATCACCTCGTGGGCGTGCTGCTCGATCTGGAGACCCTTCAGTCCGAGCACGATCACCTGCAGATACGCCGTGAGCGTCGTCGGAGAGACTGGCAGCACCCGCTTGTCGTGTGCGTAGGCGAGCAGCGCGCCGGTCCGCCCGCAGGCGAGCTCGTAGTAGATCGCCTCCGACGGGAGATACATGAAGGCGAAGTCGTAGGTCCCCTCGTCTGGCCGGATGTACTTGCCGGCGATTGCGTCGACGTGCGACTTGACGTCGCGGGCGAACAGCTTCTCGAACTGCTGGCGCTCGATGTCGTTTTCGGCGCTCAGCATCCGCTCGAAGTTGTCGAGCGGGAACTTCGAGTCGATCGGAACCAGGCGGTCGACCTTGATCGCGGCGTCCACGCGCTCGCCGCCCGCGAACCCGTACTGCAGCTCGAACGCCGTCGGCGGCAGCCTGTCGCGCAGGAGGTTCTCGAGCAGCAGCTCGCCGAACCCGCCCCGCGCCTTGGGCGGGCGCAGGATCTGCTGGAGCTGGCTGAGCTCCTTCGCCTGCTCGGCCATCTGGACTGTCGCCTGGCCGACCTCGCCCAGCTGCTTGTGGATGGCGTTGGTCTGCTTGACCGCGTGCTCGAGGCGGCGGTCGACCTTCGAGTCGAGCTCGCCGAGTCGCCGGTCCATCGTCGCCGTGATCGCCTCGAGGCGCCCGTCCACCTCCCGATTCCTGACAGCGAGCAGCTGGTCGAGGGCATGGGCGGTCTCGGCACCGTGCGCGCCGAGGCGCCGGCTCAGCCAGAGGGCGAGACCCGCGCCGCCGGCTAACAGGAAGAGGAGTGTTGCCACGAGCGTCATGAGCCGACGAACCCTAGAGGGCCTGTCGGACGGCAAGCTCCAAGACGGGGCGAGGGCGGCTTGCGCCGCCCTCGACGCACGGGTCAGGCGGGACTTACCGTGGCGGGTCCGACCGCTCGGCGCTGTGCTCGGCCGCGCGCTCGCGCTCCTGCTGGGCCACCTCTTCGGCCTGCTCGGCGCGTTCGGACGCCATCGCTTCCTGCTCCTGGTGCATGCCCTCGCGCGCCATCGAGCTGTCGCCCGTGAGATCGCCCGTGGCCTTCTTGCCACGCCCTAGGAGCTTGTCCCAGAAACTCATTCGGAGCCTCCTTGGCGGTTGCCGGTTGGAGTATCCGCGATGGGCACAAAAAACGCCAGATCCGGAAAACCTTGCGGCCTTCCGGATCTGACGGGACGACCCTAACGCGCCCGGGGGTGCGAGTCAAGCGCCTTGCTAGCATCGCGCGCCGGTGGCGAAAAAGTCCCGCACTCCGGCCCCTCCGCGCAGGGTCCAGGCGCCTCAGCGCCGCTCAGATCCGAAGCGCTCGAGCAGGCTCGCCGAACGGCGCGGGCTTCTTCTGACCGTCGGGTTGGCCGTCGTCGGCGTGATCGCGGCGATCGTCGCCGCTGTGATCGTCTTCTCGGGCGGGGGAAGCAGCGCCTCGACGCCGGTGGTGCCGCAGAACGACCAGCTCGTCGGCCTCCAAATCGGCTCCGCGCCGTGGAACCCCGGTCTCGACACCCTCCCCGACCGGCTAAAGCCGCTGGGCCTCAACGACCTCACGAACGAGGGGCAGGTCGTCCACATCCACCAGCACCTCGACATCTTCGTGAACGGGAAGCACATGCCGGTGCCCGCGAACATCGGCATCTACGACGGGCAGTTCCTGACGGAGCTGCACACCCACGACGCCAGCGGGATCATGCACGTCGAATCGCCGACGAAGCGCGAGTTCGACCTCGGCCAGTTCTTCGGCGTCTGGGGTGTCCGGTTGAACTCGGACTGCGTCGGCGGCTACTGCCGTCAGGTGACGCCGTGGACGGTGTACGTGAATGGGCGGCCGTACTCGGGCGATCCGGGCGCGCTCGTGCTGAAGTCGCACCAGGAGATCGCGTTCGTGATCGGGACGCCGCCGAAGAAGATTCCGTCGAGCTACAAGTTCGCGCCAGGCGTCTAGCCCTCGGGCGAGGCACGGGCGAGCCGCGCCGTGTCCGTGACGCGGACCGGCACACCTTCGGCACGGTCCCGTGACAGACACGTGCGCACTTCTCAATTAGGCTGACGCCGTGGCAGGGGGGCGGGTCGGGACCCGTAGTTCCTCGCGCGTGAACCTAGTGCAGGGCGGCGAAGGCGCCGTCCACCGTGGCTATCCTTCGCGCGCCGGGGTGGCGAAACTGGTCATACGCGCCTGACTTAAAATCAGGTGTCCCCGCTGGGGGCGTAAGGGTTCGAGTCCCTTCCCCGGCACTTCACCTCGCTTCGCCGGGCGGCGCTCTTCGCGCGCCTGCGGGCGCCGAGGCGATGGCCTGGCCGGCTCCGCCGGCCCGGCAAGCCGGGCACGCGGAGGCGCTTGCTCGAGGCCGCGCCTAGACTCCGAACGTGGCCGAGGTGCAGGAGGTCTCGCCCGAGCACGGGCAGCTCGAATGGGAGACGCCGCTCTACCGAACGGCGCTTGCGCAGTACGAGCAGGCTCTTCCGCACGCGGACGTGGAGGAGTTCGTCGCGGAACGCCTCCGCTACCCGGAGCGCTCGCTCGTCGTCAGCGTTCCCGTCAAGCTCGACTCGGGCCGCTGGACGGTCTTCCCCGGCTACCGCGTGCAGCACTCGACCGTGCTGGGCCCGACGAAGGGCGGCGTGCGCTACGACGCCGAGGTCACGCTCGGCGAGTGCGCGGCCCTCGCGATGTGGATGACGTGGAAGTGCGCACTCCTCCGCCTCCCGTACGGCGGCGCGAAGGGCGGCGTCCGCTGCAGCCCCCGCGAGCTCTCGGCGAACGAGATCCAGAAGATCACCCGCCGCTTCACCTCGGAGCTGCTGCCGATCATCGGCCCGCAGGAAGACATTCCCGCCCCCGACATGGCGACGAACGAGCAGACCATGGCGTGGATGATGGACACCTATTCGATGCAGGTCGGCCACGCGGTGCCGGAAATTGTCACGGGGAAGCCGATCTCACTCGGCGGGTCGCTCTTTCGCCACGAGGCGACGGGCGCGGGCGTCGTGATGGTCATCGAGCGCGCCTGCCGGCGGCTGGACTGGAGCCTCGCCGAGCAGCGCTGTGTCGTCCAGGGCTTCGGCAACGTCGGCGGGATCGCAGCGGCCGAGCTCGACGCCCTCGGCGCCACGGTGATCGCCGTCTCGGATCTCTCCGGCGGCGTCCATGACGAGGGTGGGCTCGACGTCGAGGCGCTGCGGCGGTACGCAGAGCAGCACGGCTCGCTCGAGGGCTGGACGGAAGGCGACCGGATCACGAACGAAGAGTTGCTCGAGCTGCCCTGCGACGTGCTCGTGCTGGCAGCGCGTGAGGACCAGGTAACGGCCGAGAACGCGCCGCGGATCCAGGCGTCCATGGTCGCCGAGGGCGCGAACGGGCCGACCTCGCTCGAGGCGGACGCGATCCTCGCGGAGCGCGGCATCCCGGTACTCCCGGACGTCCTCACCAACGCCGGCGGCGTCACCGTCTCCTACTTCGAGTGGGTGCAGGATCTCGGCCGGCTGTTCTGGGATCGGCGCGAGATCCGGGCGAAGCTCGCCGACCAGCTCGGCGCCGCGTTCGACCGCGTCTGGTCGCTCGCCGAGGAGCGGGGGATCACGCTACGCAGCGCGGCGCTCGTGGCGGGAATCCGCGAGGTCGCCGGCGCTCTGGGCTGCCGCGGGATCTACCCGTGAATCGCGTCCGCGACGCGATGATTCCCGAGCCGCAGACGCTGGCGGCCTCGGCGTCGGCTCAGGAAGCCGGCGAGCATCTCGTCCAGCCCGACGTGCGGGCGGTGTACGTCTCCGAGGACGGACGCTTGGTCGGCATCGTCACTCGCAAGACGCTCGTCGCCGAGGTCGTCGCCGCCGGGCGCGACCCGCGCCGCACCACCGTCGGTGAGATCGCCGAGCAGCCGAACTGGACGATCGATCCGGAGCTGCCCCTCGACGAAGCCTTCCGCAAGCTCGAGGAGTGGGATGCCGAGCGGGTGCCGGTCGTCGACGACGGGGCGCTCGTCGGCGTGCTCTCGCGCAGCGTGCTGCGCCGCCGTCTCGCCGAGGACGAGCCGCCGGCGGAGCTCGACGCGCTCGAGCTCTAGGTACTGACGAGCACCCGGGACTGCGCCTCGGCGAGCGCCTCGAAGTTCTCCCAGAGCTGCGGCGTGTTGCTGCGCATCGCGACGAGGATCGGCTTCAGCCGCTCCCACATCCCACTCACGTAGAGCCAGTCGAACAGCAGCTCCTCGTTGAGCAGCTCGTGCTTCCAGAGCGTCGCGATCGTCTCGTACCAGCCTGCCATGCCGGTGACGTAATCCGACTCGACGGTTCCGGGCGGGTACTTCTCCCAGAATTCCTCGGGATCCGAGACGAACTGGTCGCTCCAGATCCAGCCTCGCGCCTGCGGGTGAACCATCTGCGTACCGAGCTGCGCGAGCTGTACGACAAGCTGCGCATCCTCCTTGGTCGGCTCTGCCATCTCGCCTCCTTCAACAGCAGGTGTACGCGCCGGGCGGGGCCTCGCCCTCCGCGGCCGGCGGCAGCGCCGCTGCCTCGAACGCCGCGCCGTGGAGGATGTCACGCTCGCTGACCTCCAGTCCAGCCAGGCCATAGCGATCCAGCACCTCGCGAACGATCAGGGCGCCGCCCACGATCACAGGCGCCCGCTCCGGCTCGAGACCCGGAAGCTCGCGGCGGCGCACCAACGGCAGCGCCGCGAGGCGCTCGAGCTGCGCCTCGACCCCATCGCGCGAGAGCCGGTGCCGGTGGACCCGTGCCGGGTCGTAGACACCAAGCTCCAGCGCTGCGAGTGTGGCGATCGTGCCGGCGACGCCGACGGCGTCGTCGGCCTCGAGGTCCGGGAGAGCGGCGCGCACGTCCCGCGCGGCGGCGTCGAGCTCCTCGCGGGTCGGCGGATCTTCGCGGAGGTGCCGCTCCGTGAGCCGCACCGAGCCGACGTCGACGCTCGTGCGCTCCCCGGCCGTGATCAGCTCGGTCGAGCCGCCGCCTACGTCGAGGACGAGGACCGCGTCGCCGAGCACCCGGCCATTGGCCACGCCGCGGCGTGTGAGCTCCGCTTCCTCTTCGCCGGAGAGCAGGCGCGTCGCGAAGCCGTAGCTCCACTCGACCTCGCCGAGGAAGGCCTCGCCGTTCTCCGCGTCACGGACCGCACTCGTGCCGATGGCCAGCACGCGCTCGGCGCCGAGCTCGTCGAGCTCGCGACGGTAGGCCGAGAGAGCGTTCCGCACGCGCGCGATCGGCAGCGGCAGCAGCTTCCGGCGCTCGTCCACGCCCTCGCCGAGCCGGGTGATGATCGTCCGGCGCGCGACCTCGTCCACGCGCCCGTCGACGACGTCCGCGACGAGCAGCCGGCTCGAGTTGGTGCCGAGGTCGACGACGCCGACGCGCATCCGGAAAGCGTAGCGCCGCGCTATACTGCGGCCCGCGACGCGGGGTGGAGCAGTCAGGTAGCTCGCCGGGCTCATAACCCGGAGGTCGCAGGTTCAAATCCTGCCCCCGCTACTCCGAAAGGCGCTCGAAAGGGCGCCTTTCCCCTGTAAGTCACCGCCACGGTCCTCGCTACTGCAAGCAAGCGTTCTTGCAAGCGGCAACCACGGCGGTGCTATCGACCTCCCAGGCGCGGATCTGCACGCGCGGTCGGAGAGCGAGGTGAAAGGTCGCGGCGTCCGGCTCGCGTCGTGGTGAGTACAACCTCGTCTTGCTGGCCCAGTCCGCTGAGGACGCAAGCGACCCGAGCTGGCGCCGGTTTGTCCGCTCCGGCACAAGGGATTAGAATGGCGAGGTAATCAGTCTCTATCAGGGAGGGGAGCCATGAAGAGACGATCTCTGCTCCTCGCGCTTGCGGCCACTCTGATCGGGCTTCTGCCGGGTCCGGCTGCAGCCGATCCGAATAACGCAAGCGGCACGTGGGAGCTCCACCTCGAGGTGCCGAACGTTGCACAAGCATCGAACGGGGATACGCTCGCGCTCACTGGAATGGGTGTGTTTTCGATCCACCCCAAGACGGTGACTGCGAGCGGCGCGTTCACGCACAACGTCGCTGGCGGCGGCACCTTGACCGGAACGTGGACGGCGACCAACCTGCTGAGCTTCGAGTTCTACGGCTGCGGCAGCGTTCCGTCCATCGGCGCCACGTTGCCGCCGAACCTCTGCGGCGGCGCGATGAAGATGCGCGTGCTGTTCATGCCCGCGGGGACCAGCCTGGCACTTCCGGGGATCATCACGGTCTTCTGCGTGATTGGACCCCAGGCACCGCCAACCCATGACAACCCGACCGAGCCGGGCGAGGAGGGGGCGACGGCCGTAGTTCCGGGCATTGCCAACTTCAACAAGATCGTGTCGGGAATGAACGTCTACATCCAGACGTCATGAGGCGGTTGGCCGCGCTTCTCGCAGCCGGCGTCGCGCTCGCAGCGAGCGGCCCGGCTTCGGCCGCGTCGCCGATTGCAAACGGCGGTGGCAGGGGCACGATCGACGGCGTGACGCCGTTCTCGCAGTTCGGCTTCGTCGTCCGCTTCGACGGGGCGGGTGCTGCGAGCGGCTCCTTCAATTGCCTCATGGCGGGATCGAGCGCGTTTCCCGGCTTCGAGCCGCTGATGAAGGTTTCCGGCAGCGTCACTGGTGGAGGCGTCGATGCCGCAGCCGGAATGGCGTCTTTTACCGGCTCGGGAACGTTGAATCTGGGACCGAGCGGCCGGATGGAGGCCATTTTCCTCGTCAGCGTCAGCAAAGGCGGTCCGGGAGTGGGGAAGCTCCACCTCACCGTTCTCGCCCCCTTCTTTCCGGTGCCCGAGGAGACGGTTCTGACGGGGCAGATCTCGATCCATTGAGGGAGGGTCCACAGGCGTCGGCTTGATCCCGTGACCGAGGCAGGAGACCAGGGAGGGCGCCCGCAGGGCGTCCTCCCTCATCGCCTCAGCCGGCGCGACTTCGTGCTCGGCGCGGGCGCCGCTCTTGCCGGGATTGCAGGCGCGGGGTGGCTGTCAACGCCGACGGCGCCTGCCGGGCGCTTCTCCGGCGCCGACCAATACCCAGCAGACGTGGCGACCACCTGGTTCGAGCTAGCCCTCGAGCTCGTCCAGAAGACGCCCGGCTACAGTCCGCCGGTTGCCTCGCGGGCCTTCGGCTACGCCGGTGTCACCCTGTACGAAGCGGTCGTCCCGGGAATGGAGGGCTGGCGCTCGCTGGCAGGGCTGCCGCCGGTCCCAGCCGCCGGGAAGAACATCGCCTACGACTGGCCGAGCGTCGCCAACGCCGCGCTAGCCGCGATTCTGCGTTTCCTCTTCGCCACCGCACCGCGCGAGCAGCTGGCCGCGCTGGCCGCGCTCGAGGAGCGGCTTGCACACGGCCTCCGGCCGGGAGTTCCGCCGGGGATCTCGTCGCGTTCGGTCGCGCGTGGGCGAGACGTCGCCGCGGCCCTCTTCGAACGGTCGAAGAGCGACGGCGGGCACGAGGGATACCTGCGCAACTTCCCGCCCTACCAGCCGCCCGTCGGCCCTGGCCTTTGGGTGCCGACGCCGCCCGGCTTCCTGCCCGCCCTGCAGCCCTTCTGGGGCAACAACCGCTGTCTTGCGCTCCGGAACGGAGCGGCGATCGGTGCCGGGGCGCACCCACCTTACGCGGAGGATCGGGCGTCGGCCTTCCATGCAGAGGCGCTCGAGGTGTACGTGGCAGTCACCAATCTGACCCCCGACCAGGAGGCGATTGCCCGCTTTTGGTCGGATGACCCCGGGGGGACACCAACACCGCCGGGTCATTCGCTCTCCGTCACGACACAGGTACTCCGCGCAACGGGGTCGAGCCTCGCTGCAGCCGCCGAGACTTATGCCCGCGTCGGCATGGCCGTCTGCGACGCGTTCATCGCATGCTGGTACCGGAAGTACATCGACAACCTGCTCCGGCCGGTCACGTACATCAAGCG
>JBKPFI010000392.1:0-7548 GCA_046728775.1 Actinomycetota bacterium
ACCCACTGAACGTGTGAGTCGTCGAGCTGCTGCACCGACTGAACGCCCTCCATAAACTTCGGGAAATCCTCGAACTGCGTCCACTGGTTGTAGGCCTGCTGTACGGGAACCTGAACCTCGATCGAGTCTTCGATCTTGGGCATGAACTCTCCTTACGGGTTGATGTGACCATGGCTGTGCCGAGGCGACGCCCCGGCACAGCCTCGTAGTCGCGTGCTCTAGCGATCGTCGCGGTTGAGCGGGTCCTCGCCGCCGACGTACTTGCTGCCCGACTTGGCCAGCCCGCGGCTGATGATGTAGCCGATCGAGACTGCGGCGACGAGCGTCCAGGCGCGCACGTCGTCGAGCGAGTCGGATACCCAGGCGGCGATCAAGATCGCCGCGTTAACGGCGACCATCGCGAAAAACTCCGTCGTCTTGAGCGCGTTCTTGGTCTCGTCGCCACGCGCCAGGCGAGTGTCGCTGGAGGACGCTGCCACGCGGCGCCGCTCAGCGGTTTCTGTTGCTGCCATGCTGCCTCCCTTGTGGAGTTGCGATCGGTGAGGAACTAGACCCTTCCTCGCACCACCGTGACCCGATACAGGCAGACCCCTGAAAGCCCCCTCCGACCAGATCCGTGCAGTCAGACCGGTCTGTCCACCGGTCGGACTGCCTAAACCTCAGGCTGCCCTGGCGAGCAAGGGGCGGCGATCGCGTTACCGATTCGGCAGCTCGCCGCCATCCGCACCGCCCGGCCAAGCGCTAGACCTGCGGGAATGTCACCCGAAGGGGCTCCCCTTCGTTTGCGGTCTACCCTCGGCACGGCCGCGAAGGATGCGGCTCTTGGAGCGGCCGCTGGGGCGGCGGCAGGCGCTGCGGTGGGCGTTGCGGGTGAGGCCCTGAGGTCGCGCGGTAGCGATCAAGACAACGCAAGTGACGAGGTCGATGACTCCCCTGAGGACGAGTCGGAGTCGAGCGACAGCTGATTGACGAGGCGCCCTCGCGCGGGAGAGGCCACCCCGACCCTTCCCGCGCCGGGGTAGCCCGGTGATACCTCCTGCTTCTCGGGTATCAAGCCCGAGCCGAGTGGTCCCTTTGGCGGACGACGGGCACAGGGCGATGGCGCGCCTTCTCGAGCTCCTCGCTCGTCGCAGGTTCGAATCCTGCCCCGACCACCCTGGTTAGGCTGCGGCGGCCGCCCGCTCCAGCCCTTCGATCTCGATCTTGCCCATGCCTAGCATCGCCTCCATCACGCGCTGCGCCTTCTCACGTCCGGGTCCGACAGCAGCTCGTCCAGCCTTGTCGGAACGATCTGCCAGGAGACGCCGAACTTGTCCTTCAGCCAGCCGCAGGGGCCCTGCTCGCCGCCCTCAGACAGGGCCTCCCAGTACTTGTCGACCTCGTCCTGATCCCGGCAGCTCACCATGAACGAGATCGCCTCGTTCGGCTTGAAGTCCGGGCCGCCGTTGAGCGCGCCGAACCTCTGGCCGTCCAATTCGAACGTCACGGTCATGACCATCCCCTCGGGGCGCGGGCCGGCCGAGCCGTAGCGCGCGATCTCCAGGATCTTCGAGTTCGGGAAGATCGACGTGTAGAAGTCCGCCGCTTCCTCGCCTTCGGTGTCGAACCACAGCCAGGGTGTGATCGTCGGCATCGTCTGTCCTTTCACGCGGGTTGCGGGTCTATCGTCATTCGACGGCGCCCGCGGCCGCAAGTCATCGACGGACAGAGATGATGCGGGCCTGCCAGCGGCCGCTCGGTGCGTCGACCTCGACCTCGTCGCCCACCTTGGCCCCGAGCAGCGCCCTCCCGAGCGGCGACTCGGGAGAGACGCCGCCGACGCTCGAAATCTCGACGTCCATGCGTCCCCCCTGCTCGTCTTCGAGCTCGACCTTCGAGCCCACGCCGACCGCTCCGTCCGCCGCTTCCTCGTCGACGAGCACCGCGCGGCTGAGCCGGTCCCGGAGCACGCGGATCCGCCGCTCGAGCAGCCCCTGCTCGTTCTTCGCAGCGTGGTACTCGAAGTTCTCGGACAGGTCGCCGAAGCCACGCGCCGTCTTGATCGCCTCGACGGCCGCCACACGGCGCGGCCCTTCGAGCTCGGCGAGCTCGGCCTCGAGCTGCGCCTTCTGGGCGCGCGTCAGCGGCTCGGGCTTCTCATTCGGCATCGCGGCAGGGTAGCGACCGGCCCGGTGTGATAGACGGGGGCGGTGAGCGAGCTTCCGCTGGCAGGCCTCCGGGTTCTCGATCTCTCGCGGGTCCTCGCCGGGCCGTACTGCACGATGCTGCTTGCCGATCTCGGCGCCGACGTCGTCAAGGTCGAGCGGCCGGGCAGCGGCGACGAGACGCGCTCGTGGGGGCCGCCGTTCGCGCGTGGCGAGGCCGCGTATCACCTCGCGGTGAATCGCGGCAAACGGAGCGTCGCGCTCGACCTGACCCGCGAGCGCTCCCGCGCGGCCGCCCTGCACCTTGGCGCGACTGCCGACGTCGTCGTGGAGAACTTCCGCGCCGGCGGCGCGGAGGCGCTCGGGGTCGGCTACGAGCAGCTGGCGCGCACGAACAGCGCCCTGGTCTACTGCTCGATCACCGGCTTCGGCGCGCGCGAGCCCGGGGGACGCCCCGGCTACGACTTCGTGATCCAGGCGGAGTCTGGCTTGATGAGCATCACGGGCGAGCCTGAGGGTCCTCCGTTGAAAGTGGGAGTCGCGATCGTCGACGTTCTCGCGGGCCTCAACGCCGTGGTCGCGATTCTCTCGGCGCTACGGCGCCGCGATCGCACCGGAAGCGGCGAGCACGTTCGGGTCTCGCTCCTCGACAGCGCGCTCAGCGGCCTCGTGAACGTCGCGCAGAACGTGCTCGTCACGGGCCGCGAGGCGACCAGGCGCGGGAACACGCACGCGAGCATCGCGCCGTACCAGCCGCTCCGGGCACAGGACGGGTTCGTTGCGGTGGCCGCCGCCAACGACGGACTCTTCGTGAAGCTCTGCACGGCGCTCGGCCGGGACGACCTGGTCGCTGACCGTCGGTTCGCGACCAATGCTAAGCGCGTCGAGCACCGAAGCGAGCTTGTCGAGGAGCTCGAACGGACGCTGGCGACGCGACCGGCAGACGAGTGGATTGACAGGCTGACCGCGGCAGGAGTGCCGGCGGGCAAGATCCGCGGAGCGCGCGAGGCGCTCGCCGCCGCCGCTGCGGCAGGGGAGCCCGCGACCTTCTCGGTGGCCCACCCGACGCTCGGGCGGCTCGAGCTCGTCCGCAGCGCACCGCGTTTCGGGTCAGGTGACGCCGAACGTGCCCTGCCGCCGCCGCTCCTCGGCGAGCACACGCGCGAGGTCCTCAGCGAGGCCGGACTCGACGACGCCGAGATCGACGCGGTCGTCGCCGAGTCCGACTAAATAAAGAGAGGCCTTAGGCCGCCTCGGCCAGCTCGAGCTCGAGCTTCTGCAGGGCCTCGGCCTCGAGTTGGCGCACGCGCTCGCGCGTGATGCCGAGCTCCTTGCCGATCGCCTCCAACGCCTGCGGCTCACCGCCGACGCCGAAGCGCAGCTCGATGATCCGCCGCTCACGCTCGGGCAGGCCGGCAATTGCGCGCCGTACCTCGAGCCGGCGCAGCGACTCGACCGCGTCGGCCTCGGGGCTCGCGGCGGCCTCGTCCTCGAAGAGGTCGCCGAGCTCGCCGTCCTCCTCGGAGCCGACCGGCCGGTTGAGCGAGACGTTCGCCTGCACGGCGTCGAGCGCCTCATCGACGTGGACGAGGTCGAGCTCCGCCTCCTCGGCCAGCTCCTCACGGGTCGGCTTGCGGCCGAGCCTCGTCTCGAGCCGGGTCGAGGCGCGGGCGAGCTTCATCCGGCGCTCGTTCACGTGCGTCGGGATGCGGATCGTCGCCGACTGGTTCGAGATCGCCCGCTGACAGGCCTGGCGGATCCACCAGGTGGCGTAGGTCGAGAACTTGAAGCCCTTCCGCCAGTCGAACTTCTCCACGGCACGGTTCAGTCCGATCACGCCCTCCTGGACGAGGTCGAGCAGCGGCAGGTCCTTCCGCTGGTAGCGCTTGGCGATCGAGATCACCAGGCGCAGGTTCGAATTGATCATCCGCTCCTTCGCCTCGGCGTCGCCGCGCTCGACGCGCTTGGCCAGCGCGACCTCCTCCGCCGCGGTCAGCAGCGGGTAGCGGCCGGCGCGGTGCATGAAGAGCGACAGGGCGTCACTCGGACCAGGCTGCGCCTCGGCGGCCTCGACCGTCGGCTCGGGATCGGGAGCAGGTGCGACGATCTCGACCTCCCGGGCCTCGAGCTCCGCACGCAGCTCGTCGAGGTCCTCCTCGTCGAGGTCGTGCTCGAGCGCGAACGCCTCGAGGGCGGTGTCCTCGATCGACGCGTTCTCCTCTGCCTCCTCGAGGAAGGCGGGTACAACAAGTTCCAGAGCTGTGCTCACAGTTTCCTTACTTCCTTTACTCGGTGGGGTCGGGGGCTGGCGCGGGACGCGCCGCCCGCAACCAGTAAAACGGCCTCGAAGGCCGTTGTATTCCGTGTGAGACGACGAGGGACCAAAAAAGTTCGCCGAGCCGGTGACGCTTTCGTCCACTCCACCGGCTGACTTTCCGCTTCCGCGTACTGCCCTCCGGCGAGGCTTCGTCCTACTCGCGCTCCGTGCTCGGCGCAGACGGCAACCTAACGGGGTGGACAGGTCCGCACAAGAGCCGCCGAGAACTCGTTCGCGCTCTTTGCGAGCTTTTTCTCCCGGCCCCTTCAGGCGCCGCAGTCGACGTCGCCCGGCGGCTCGGCGGGCACCCGCTCGAGCAGGCCGCCGAGCGCCTGGAGCTCCTCCTTCGAGAAGCGTTCGCGGAAGAACCCGCGGATCCCCGCCACGTGGCTCTCGGCGGCCTCGCGCAGCTTCGTCTCGCCTGCGTCAGTCAGCTGCGCGTAGGTGACGCGCGCGTCGGTCTCACACGAGGCCCGCTCCACGTAGCCCGAGCGCTCGAGGCCGTCGAGCAGGCGGGTGATCCCCGACGGCGTCAGCAGGACGCGCTCCGCCAGGTCGACGCGCCGCAGCCGCTTGCCATCGGCCCGCGCCAGGTGCAGCAGGACCTCGTACGAGTTGAGCGTCAGCCCGTGCTCGGCCAGCAGCTCGGCGTTGAAGCGCCGAGTGGCCGAGGCATGCGCCCGCAGAAGGCCGACCCATGCCGTGATCTCGGGACTAGCTCGCTGAGATACTTGCGCGCTCAATACTTGACGCCTCAACTTTCCCTGCTAGGATTGTTGACGGCTCAAGTATACCCCGAGGAAAGGAAGAGCCGGATGTCCACCATCACCACCAGCAGGGAGCTCATCCCGACCGGCACCTGGGCCGTCGAGGCCGTCCACACGACGATCGGCTTCCAGGTAACGGACACCGCCGACCTCTACAGCACGATCAACGGGCGCTTCCTCGAGTTCGAGGGCGTCGTCGTCGGCGGCGAGCAGCCGTCCCTCGCGGGCTCGATCCGCGTCGAGAGCCTGCGCACCGACAACGAGCAGCGGGATGCGCACCTCACGTCCCCCGACTTCTTGGACGCCGCCAACCACCCGGAGATTCGATTCGAGTCGACGGCCCTCGAGCCGCTCGACGGGGAGCGGTTCCGGGTGCGCGGCCGGCTGTTCGTCAAGGACATGCCGTTCGAGGTCGCGCTCGAGGGCCGGATCCGCGGCCGTGGACAGGGGAAGGCCGGCGACGAGCGCCTGGTGCTCGACGTCGAGGGCGCTTTCGAGTGGGGAACCATGACCGTCGAGATCACTGCGGCCGTCTCTACCTCGAAAGAGGCCTAAGGCCGTGAAGATCCTCGGAATCGCCGGCAGCCTGCGCGAGGGCTCCTACAACCGGTCGCTCCTGCGCGCCGCGCGGGAGCTGCTTCCCCGCGGCGTCGAGCTCGAGGAGCTCGACGTCCGGAGCCTGCCGTTCTACGACGGCGACGTGGAGGCCGCCGGCGATCCCGAGGCCGTCGTCGCGCTGAAGGAGGCAATCCGCGACGCGGACGCGCTCCTGATCGCAACGCCGGAGTACAACCGGGGCGTTCCGGGCGTGCGCAAGAACGCGATCGACTGGGCCTCGCGCCCGGCGCTCGCCTCGCCGCTCACGGGGAAGCCGGTGGCGATCATGGGCGCCTCGACCGGCCGCGGCGGCACCGCCCGCGCGCAGGAGCAGCTGCGCGCGGCGCTCGAGTTCTCCCGCGCGACGGTCCTCGAGCAGCCCGAGGTGCTCGTGCCCGAGGCGTTCATGCGCTTCGACGAGCACGGCGAGCTCGTCGACTCCGGCATCCGCGCCGAGCTGGGTGAGCTGATCGACACGCTTGTCGGAGTCGCCGCCGGTGTTACGCTCGCCGCGTGAGTACGCTACGCGTCCAGTTTGACCCTACTTCCGACTGGCTCCAGATCTGTGGTCGAGCCCGCACAAAGCTGAGCGAGTCATGAGCACGGTTCGCGAGCTGATGACGAGTGACGTGCTGACGGTGGAGCCGTCGGACACGATCGGCGAGACCGCGCAGAAGATGGCCGAGCGCGGGGTCAGCTCCGCGGTCGTTTACGACATCGGCACGCTGATCGGCATCGTCACCGAGCGCGACCTGACGCGCGCCGTCGCCGGCCGGGTGCACACGAGCGAGGCGCGCGTCCGCGAGTGGATGACGCCCGATCCGATCACGCTCACCAGCGACGCTTCGGCGGCCGAGGCCGCCCAGATCATGCTCGAGAACGGCTTTCGCCACGTCCCGATCGTCGAGAGCGGCCGCGCCATCGGCATCGTCAGCATCCGCGACGTCGCCCGCTGGAGCACGGAAGAAAGCTAGACCAGCTCGAGCTGGCGGTGCGCCTCGAGGCCTGAGACGCCGACGCCGACCAGGCGTAGCGCGCCAGGCCGGTCTGCCAAGGCGCGGTCAAGGCAGGCGCAGGCGAGCTCCCAGATCCGCTCGGCGTCGTCCGTGCCCACCGGCAGCGAGGTCGAGCGGGAGCGAATCGAGAAGTCCGGATAGCGCACCTTCGTCGTCACGGTGCGACCGGCCTGCCCCGAGGCGGCGAGGCGCTCCGCCACGAGCTGCGATAGGCGCCGCAGCTCCTCCTGGAGGCGCTCGATCTCGGCCACGTCGCGCGGGAACGTCTCCTCCGCGCTGATCGAGACTGTCTCCGACGAGAGCTCGAGCGGCCGCGGGTCGATCCCCCGCGCCCGGTCCCGCAGCAACGGGCCGAGCTTTCCCGGCAGCAGCGCACGCAGCTGCTCGTCGGAGACCGCGGCGAGCTTGCCGATCGTCTCGACGCCCGCGCGGCGCAACCGCTCCTCGGCGCGCGGTCCCACACCTGGGAGGCGGCGCACGTCGAAGGGCGCGAGGAACGCCGCCTCCCGGCCCACGGGGACGACGGTGAGGCCGCCCGGCTTGCGGCGGTCGCTCGCGATCTTGGCCACGACCTTGCAGGTCGCGACTCCCAGCGAGCAGGAGAGGCTCGTCGACCCGCGGACCGCTGCCTGCACCGCCTCCGCGACGGCGCGAGCCCGGGCGAAGTCCGCGGCGACCTCGCCGACATCGAGATAGCCCTCGTCGAG
>JBKPFI010000244.1:0-3174 GCA_046728775.1 Actinomycetota bacterium
TGCTTCTCGGTCGGCGAGGCCAAGAACACCTACGGCACGGGGAATTTCCTGCTCCTGAACACGGGTAACGAGCCCGTGCAGTCGAAGAGCGGGCTGATCACCGGGCTCGGTTACAAGATCGGCGACCAGCCGGCCGTGTACATGCTCGAGGGCTCGATTGCCATCACCGGCGCGCTCGTCCAGTGGCTCCGGGACAACCTGAAGATGATCAAGGCGGCGCCCGAGATCGAGGACCTGGCGAAGACCGTCGACGACAACGGCGGTGTCTACTTCGTGCCGGCGTTCTCGGGGCTGTTCGCGCCGTACTGGCGCAGCGACGCCCGTGGCGTCATCGCGGGCCTGACGCGGTACGTCAACGCGGGCCACATCGCCCGGGCTGTACTCGAGGCCACCGCCTGGCAGAGCAAGGAAGTGGTCGACGCCATGAACCAGGACTCGGGCGTCGAGCTCGCCTCGCTGAAGGTGGACGGCGGCATGGTCCACAACGAGTTGCTGATGCAGTTCCAGGCCGACGTCCTCGGTGTCCCCGTGATCCGACCGACCGTCGCCGAGACGACATCACTCGGCGCCGCCTACGCCGCCGGCCTTGCAGTCGGCTTCTGGTCGGAAGTGGAGGACCTGCGGGCCAACTGGGGCAAGGACAAGGAGTGGCAGCCCCAGATGGACCCGGCCGAGCGGGACAAGGAGTACGGGTTCTGGAAGAAGGCCGTCACGCGGACCTTCGACTGGCTCGACTAGCCCGGAAGAAGCCGAGGGCTCGGGAACAGCGGTCCCGGGCCCTCGGCTGATCCCCAGGGGTCGCTGCGATACTGGCTCGTAGCGTGCCTGCCCTGGAAACGGAGGTGCTCGTCGTCGGCGGCGGCTCGACCGGGGCCGGCGTTGTCCGCGACGCTGCGATGCGGGGGTTCTCTGCGATTCTCGTGGAGCGAGGCGACCTTGCCGTCGGGACGACCGGCCGCTTCCACGGCCTCCTCCACTCGGGCGGGCGCTATGCGGTGAAGGATCCGGTCGCGGCCGAGGAGTGCGTGGCGGAGAACCCCATCGTGCGCCGGATCGCGGCCGACTGCGTCGAGGACACGGGCGGGCTGTTCGTGACGACGAAGTGGGACGACCCGGCCTTCGGCGACGAGTTCGCGCACGGCTGCCGCCAGACCGGCGTTCCCGTCGAGGAGATCCCCGTGTCGCAGGCACTGCGCCGGGAGCCCCGCCTCGACCCGGCCATCTCGCGGGCTTTCACGGTTCCCGATGCGAGCATCGACGCGTGGAAGCTCGTCTGGGGATGCGCCCGCTCGGCCAAGGAGCACGGGGCGGAGATCCTCTCCTACCACCGCGTGCTCGACCTCGAACGCCACGACGACCGGGTCGTCGGCGCGCGGGTGAAGAACGAGCTGACCGGAGAGGAGATTCGGATTCGGGCCCAGGTCGTCGTCAACGCGGCCGGTGCCTGGGCAGGGCAGATCGCCGAGCTCGCCGGCTGCAGGGTCACCGTCCTGCCCGGCAAAGGGATCATGATCGCGATGAACCACCGGCTCGTGAACACGGTGGTCAACCGCTGCAAGCCGCCCGCGGACGGCGACATCATCGTCCCGATCCGGACCGTCTCGGTGATCGGGACGACGGACACGCGCGCCGCGGACCCGGACGAGCTCGAGGTCACCCAGAACGAGATCGACGAGATGCTCGACGAGGGCGAGAAGCTCGTCCCCGGCTTCCGCGAGGCGCGGGCACTCCGGGTATGGGCGGGGGCCCGCCCGCTCTTCTCGGCTGAGGACGTGGCCGACACGCGTGAGGTGAGCCGCACGCATGCGCTCCTCGACCACGCCGAGCGGGACGGCGTGCAGGGCCTCGTCACGATCACCGGCGGCAAGACGACGACGTTTCGGCTCATGGCCGAGGCTGCGGTCGACGCCGTGTGCCGGCACCTCGGCGTCGATCGCCCTTGCCGGACGCAGGAGGAGCCCCTCCCCGGCTCCGAGGAGCGGCGCTTCTACTGGCTCGGCTCACGCGTCCGCGCCCGCGAGCCGGTGCCGCGATCGGAGGAGATCATCTGCGAGTGTGAGCTGGTCACTCGCGACCGGCTGGAAGCGGTGATGGTGACGCGGCACACCACGAACCTCGACGACATCCGCCGGACGCTCAGGTTGGGGATGGGCCCCTGCCAGGGCGGCTTCTGCATCTACAGGGCCACGGGCATCCTCCACGGGCTCGAACGCCTCGACCACCGAGCAGCGAACTCGTCCCTGCTGGATTTCCTCCAGGAACGGTGGAAGGGCGTTCACCCCATCCTGCACGGCGACCAGCTTCGTCAGGCGAGGCTCGACGACTGGATCTTTCAGGGCCTGCTGGCGGTCCAGCACCTTCCACAATGAGCTACGACGTGGTCGTGATCGGCGTGGGCCTCGCCGGCCTGACGGCGGCCCTGCGGCTCGCCGAGGAGGGAATGTCGGTGCTGGTCGTCGCCAAGGGCGTCGGCGGGACACACCTCGCGCCCCCGACGATCGACGTTCTGGGCTACGCCGACGGGCCCGTCGAAAGCCCGGCGCAGGCACTGCCGGAGTTCGCGGCCGCACACCCGGGGCACCCGTACCGGCACCTCTCCGTGGAGCTGATCCGCGCCAGCCTCGACTGGTTGACGAAGCGCCTCGGGGAGCTCGGCTACCAGGGCGGGCTCGAGGAGAACATGTTCCTCCCCACCGCCGTCGGCGTCGCGAAGCCGACCGCGCTCGTTCCGCACACGATGGCGGCCGGCGACCTGAGAGCAGGCGGACGCTTCGTCTTCGTGGGGCTGCGCGGGCTCAAGGACTTCTATCCCGCCTACCTCGCCGACAACCTCGTGCGCGCGGCGCTTCCGAGCGGCGCCTCCGTTCTCGCCCGGGCGGTCGAGCTCACCCCGCCGCTCGGCGTCGAGGGCGACGTCAGCAGCACTGGTTTCGCCCGGCGCTTCGAGCAGGCGGAGTTCCGCGACCTGGTCGTGCGCGAGCTCCAACGGGAGCTCGTCCCGGGTGAGATCGTCGGCTTCCCCGCCGTGCTCGGCCTCCGGCACGCGCGGGAGGTCTGGCAGGAGCTTGAGACCAGGCTCCGGGCCCCGGTCTTCGAGGTACCGACGCTCCCACCCTCGGTCGGGGGCATCCGGTTGTTCGAGTCGATGACGTCCGCGCTGCGTCGAGAGGGCCC
>JBKPFI010000015.1:0-9853 GCA_046728775.1 Actinomycetota bacterium
CTCTCGGCCCGCGGCCGGTCGTCGCCGGTGCGCTTCGGCAGGCCCTTGAAGAACGAGAACAGCGCCTGGTGCGCGACGGTGCCGCGCAACCTCGCGTCGACCTCGGCGTCGATCCTCCGCGGGGCGACGAGCCGCTCCACGAACCAGATCGAGGAGCACTCCGCGAAGCGCTCGAGGTCGGTCACCGAGAAGCACGACTTCTGGCGCAGCTCCTCGAGCACCGCGGGGTGCGTGAGGTGCGTGGAGCGGTCGAACGCTGCGAGCGCGCGATCCAGGCGCCGTTCCCAGCCGTTCGCGCGGGCGAGGGACGTGGCCGCGGACCGCTCGGCCGCCGCGGTCGCGGCGAGCGCCCGCAGCCGCTCGCGCTCGCTCGGGGCGGTCTCGAGCGGCCACGTGAGCGCGGCCAGCGGGCGGCGGCGTGTCCAGCGCTCGACCTCGTCGGCCGCGAATAGCGCGCGCGTCTCGTCCCAGAACGGGCTCGGCTCGCGAGGCGCTCCCTCGTCGCCGGCGGCCTCGCGCACGAGGTAGAGCCGGCGCGTCGGCCTGGTGCAGGCGGTGTAGAACAGGTAGCGGTCGCGCGATACGGGATCGGTGCGCAGCAAGCGGCCCGAGCGCGACGTGCGTTCGAGCTCGGCCTTTCGCTCCTCGTCGAGGAAGGGTGAGCTCTGCGAACGGCGCGGGAGGCTCCCCTCCTCCAGGCCGACGACGAAGACGACCTCGAAGCGGCGCGTGCGGGCGCGTAGAAGGTCGAGAACGGCGACCCGGCCCGCCTCGCCGGCGGCGCCGAGCCGCACCGGCGCGTCGGCCAGCACGGCGACGACCTCCTCACGGGTTCCCTCACCACCGAGGTCGCGCCACCCGTCGAGCTCGGCGATCAGCTTCGCCGCCGCCTCGTGCGCGCGGAGGTCGAGCGTCGCGGCCTCGTGCGTCGGCGGCGACTCCAACCCGTGCGCCGCCCGCACCATCGCCCGGGCGAGCACCGTCACGGCGGCGAGCGGGTCCTCGGCGCTCCGAACGGCGTCCAGGTGCGGCAGCGGCTGGCCGCGCAGCTTGCCGATCTCCTCCTCGACCCTCACCGGCTCGGTGACGCCGCGGCCCCGGAGCCGCCCTTCGAGGAAGTCGGCGTGGGCGCGCGTGAGGCCCGAATAGCGTGAGCGCAGGAATGCGAACAGGTCGCGCCGCTCGCCGTCGAGCCAGGCGTAGCGCAGGAGCGAGAGTAGGGCTTGCCCGAACGGCGTCTGGCCGAGCCGCAGCCGGCCCTCGAGTGCGTACGGGACGCCGAGGGTTCGGAAGGCGGTGTCGAGCGGTGCGCGCCAGCGCTCGAGCGACGGGCAGACGACGGCGATCTCGTCGGCCGGTGTGCCGTCGCGAAGGAGCGCGAGGATCTCGTCCGCCAGGAGCTCGAGCGTCCCGCGCGGGCCGGCGCCCTCGAGGAAGCGCAGGGAGCCGTCAAACCGGGGCGGGCGTTGCGCGGCGTCCTCACGGAAGAGGGAGCGCTCGAGATGTGCGAGCACCGGCGATCGCGCCTCTGGGCTCGGCGGGAGCTCCTCGATGCGCCCCTCGGCGAGGCGCGTCAGGTCCTCGGAGGTACGGGCCAGCGAGGCGAACACGTCCCGGCCGGGCTCATAGGGCAACGAGACCGTCACCTCGGCCCGCGCGGCGAGCGCCTCCAGCAGCGCCCATTCCGCCCCGGTCAGGTCTTCGAAGCCGTAGGCGAAGACCGGCTGCGGGGCCCAGGCGCCGAGGTCGCCCGCGGCGCGCTCGGCAGCGTGGCGGCGCTCCAGCTCACGGTCCCAGAGGCCGAGCCGGTCGAGCTCCTCGCGGTACGCGCCGTAGAGATCCGCGAGCTCGCCGTCGAGCTCGGCGGGCTCGAGTAGCGCCGATTCGAGCTCGGCCACCGTCGTGCCGAGAGAGTCGGCGAAGCCGGAGAAGCGCGCGGACGCCCCGCCCGCGTGGCGCGCGACGACCCGGCGCAGCAGCAGCGTCCGCTGCGCGCTCGTGATCACCGGGCGACGCATACGCGTTCTGGGATCACGCGCGATGCGCTCGAACACGTCGTCGAAGGTGCCGATCGAGCCGCCGAGCAGCGCCCCGGTGCGGCTAAGAAGCTCGCGCTCGGCGCGGTCGACGTCCGGCCGGTTCGGCACGATCAGGATCGGATCGGAGTCGAGAGCGGCGAGGTAGCGCTCGAGCAGAAGCGCGACCTTCCCCGCGTTCGCGGGCCCTGCGAGCAGGCTCAGAGGCACCGACCCATCCTAGTGATGCGATGAGACGGTTCCAGACGGCCGGTCGAACCGGCCTCAGGTGGCTACGCGACGGCTGCGGACTTGGGCCTTCGGCCCCTGCGAGCCGCCGCGCGTCCGGGCATTCCGGCGGCGCAGTCGTCGCAGAGATCGGCCTGCTTCGCGCCCCGTCGCGCGTCCGAGAAGTTCAGGCGCATCGTCGCGCCTTTTCCTTCGCCGATTTCCTTGCTGCAGTTGTCGCAGACGAGCACGGTCTTGCGCGCCAATTCGCCCTCCTCGGGTCCGTGGGATTAACGTCAGCCTAACGAAAAAGCGCGACAAAATGTCATGCTGCTTCTCGAGCGCGGCGAATTCGCCACGAGCGCAGGAGGCTGAGCAGGGCCTGCTCCTCGGCGTCGAGCCCCGAATCACGGGCGCCAACGACACGCAAATGCCGCGGCCGGAAATCTTCGATCGTTCGGCCGTCGAGATACTGTTCGACGACCGCCGGGCTAACGTACGACGCGCGAGCCACCGCGGGCGTGTTTCCCAGGCGCTCGCCGACTATTCGCATCACCGCCGCCACGGTGCGCTTCTGCTCGGTCGCGGTCTCGACCGGCCCTCGCTCGGCCAGGGCGACGGCCGCGAGCAGGGTGCCGCCCCACGTGCGGAAGTCCTTGGCCGTGAACTCGTCTCCCAGGTGCTCCCGAATGTACTCGTTGAGCCGGCGCGCGCCGAGGTTGACGAACTCGCCGTTGAGGCGGTAGCGGAAGAGGCGCCGGCCGCCCGGCGCGGCGAGCAGCTCCTTCAGCGCCGCCGAAAGCTCGTCGTCGACGAGCACCGTGCGGCACATGATCCGGTGCTTCGCTCGGAAGCGGAACGAGACCCGGCTCCCGCGCACCCGCACGTGGCCCTTGCGCAGAGTCGTGATGCCGAAGGTCCGGTAACTCTTCGCGTACCGCTCGTCGCCGACGCGGAACCACCCCTCGTTGATCAGCCGGACCGCCACCGCAGCCGTCCAGTCGGAGCTGAGCGGCTCCTGCTCCATGTGCTCTGCCATCGCCGCCCGCAGCGCCGGAAGCCGCTCCGCGAACAGCACCAGCTTGTCGAATTTCGCCTGCTCCTGGCGCGCCCGGTATTCGGGGTGGTAGAGGTACTGGCGCCGTCCCGCCTTGTCGACTCCGGTTGCCTGCAGCTTCGCGTTCGCGCGCGGCGAGATCCAGACGTCCTTCCAGGCCGGCGGAATTCTCAGCTCATCGATCCGCGCGAGTGCGGCCTCGTCCGTGATCGGCCGGCCACGCGAGTCCTCGTACCGGAACCGCCGCCTCGAGCCGAGCCGCCTCCACCCTCCCCGTCGAGTCATAGAGTTGCGGTGTAGCCATAGTCGCGTGGAACTAATCCAAGGGAGGTCGATGGCGGGCACGACGATCGTGGTCCTTGAAGGCGACGAGACGGGGCAGGAGCTGCTCGAGGAGGCGCTCCGGGTCTTCGCCCCAGAGGTGACCGGGCTCGACGTCGAGCTGCCGCGCTACGACCTCTCGCTCGAGACGCGCCGCGCAACCGAGAACCGCGTGGTACACGAGGCCGCCGCGGCCGTGCGCGAAGCCGGCCTCGGCTTGAAGGCGGCCACGATCACGCCGGAGGGCGCAGACGACGTCGGCTCGCCGAACCGGATCCTGCGCGAGGAGATCGGCGGGCGGGTGATCGTCCGCACAGGGCGGCGAATCCCCGGCGTCGTCCCGTTCGGCGGCGTGCACGCGCCGATCTCGGTCGTCCGCATGGCCGTCGGCGACGCGTACGGCGCGGAGGAATGGCGCGAGGGCGATGGTGAGGACGAGGCCGCGTTCAGGACCGAGCGGATCGAGCGACGGATCTGCCGCGCGGTGGCGGAGTTCGCGTTCCGGCTCGCGGCGGAGACGGACGCGAAGGTCTTCGGCGGGCCGAAGTTCACGGTCAGCCCCGTGTACGAGGGGATGCTCAAGGAGGAGATGGACGCGGCAGCGGAGCGGCATCCCGAGGTGCCGTACGAACCGCAGTTGATCGACGCCACCTTCGCGCTGCTCATCGCGTCGAGCGGCGACCCGCTCGTGATCCCCGCACTCAACCGCGACGGCGACATCCTCTCCGATCTCGTCCTGCCGCTCTTCGGGTCGATCGCGGGCTCCGAGTCGCTGCTCGTGGGCTTTGGCGAGGACTACGTGCCGACCGTGGTGCTCGCGGAAGCGGCGCACGGGACGGCGCCGTCGTTGCGGGGGAAGAACGTCGCGAACCCGATGGCGATGATCCTGGCCGCCGCCGCGGTGCTCTCGTATGCGGGCGAGGAGGCAGCGCAGGCGGCGCGGGCGATCCGCGAGGCTTGCCTCGAGGCGGTCGCGGACGGCGTGCGGACGGCCGACCTCGGCGGACACGCGGGAACGAGCGAGTTCACGGACGAGGTGATCCGCCGGACGCGGACGAAGCTCGAGGTCTGGGCGACGCTGTAGTCGCCGCATACGACGAAGCGTCGACAGTGAAGACGACGACCCGGCTGAAGGTCGTCCCGTCGATCTGCACCCCGTAGCAGCCGGACGCGCGAACGCGTACGCCCGAAGGTATGCCACGGCTTCCACGAGGTTGCCCTTCCCACGAGACGGTCATGCCGCGCTCGATGCGCAGCTCGCGCGCAGGCAGCCTGCGACCGTTGAAGCCAAGCCGCTGCGGGCCGTCGAGTCGGCGACCGCGAAGCAGTGCCCGCCCGCGGTAGCTCGGCCGAACGTACCAGAAGACTTTCCCTCCGGCCCAGGGGCCGCCGTACTGGATGTCGGGCGTCACGGTAAGGCGTCCGCCCGATGAGCCGAGACCGGGGTAGACCGGCCCGCGCCCAATCCCGCTCCCGCCGAAGATCTTGCTCCGCTCCCAGTCGATGCGCGGATCGATTCGGCTGACCGGGCATGCCGCTCCTGGCGCGAGCCGTGGCAGGTGAAGCGGCCGGCGGAGTTTCGCCCACGGAGTCTCGGACGCGCCGAGGGGCTCGATCAACGTCAGAGCCGCCGCCAGGCAAGCGGCCATCGCCGGAGCCGTTCTACGGTGCCGCTTGAGTACTCGAAGCACGACTGCCGTGTGGGCTCGGTAGGCCCTCGATTGCGCGGAGGGCGCGGCCCATCTCCTCCTCGTCGAGTGCGACGTCGGCGAGTTTGCCGGCGAAGTAGCTGTCGTACGCGGCCATGTCGAAGTGGCCGTGGCCGGACAGGTTGAAGAGAATCGTTCGCTCCTTGCCCTCCTCGTCTGCGGCCCTCGCCGCCTGGACGGTGCCATGAATCGCGTGCGCCGCCTCAGGGGCCGGGAGGATTCCCTCGCTCCCTGCGAACATGACGGCCGAGGCGAAGACGTCGTTTTGGAGGTACGCCTCGGCGCGGACGAGCTCGTCGCGCACGAGCTGCGAGATCAGCGGCGCGACTCCGTGGTACCGCAGGCCGCCGGCGTGAATCGGTGCGGGGACGAAGTCGTGCCCCAGCGTGTGCATCGGCACGAGCGGGGTCAGCTTGCTCGTGTCGCCGAAGTCGTAAGCGAACACTCCGCGCGTGAGAGTCGGGCAGGCGGCCGGCTCGCACGCGAGCACGTCGATCTCGCGGCCCGCGATCTTCTCGCGCAAGAACGGAAAGGCGAGGCCCGCGAAGTTCGAGCCGCCGCCCACGCAGCCGATCACGACCTCCGGGAAGAACCCCGCAAGCTCCATCTGCGCCAGCGCCTCCTGGCCGATCACGGTCTGGTGCAGAAGCACGTGATTCAGGACGCTCCCGAGCGAGTAGGCCGTGTCATCGCGCCCGGCGGCGTCCTCGACCGCTTCGGAGATCGCGATGCCGAGGCTACCGGGCGAGTCGGGCTGTTCTGCGAGGATCGCGCGCCCTGACTGCGTCTCCTCGGACGGACTCGGGACGATGTCCGCGCCCCAGGCCTTGATCATCGAACGCCGTGCCGGCTTCTGCTCGTAGGAGACCCGAACCATGTAGACCTTGCACTCGAGCCCGATCAGGCGGCAGGCGAACGAGAGCGCGCTTCCCCACTGGCCGGCCCCCGTCTCAGTCGCCAGTCGTGTCCGCCCCTCCTTCTTGTTGTAGTACGCCTGTGCGACCGCAGTGTTCGGCTTGTGGCTCCCGGGAGGGCTGACCCCCTCGTACTTGTAGAAGATCCGGGAGCGGGTGCCGATCGCCTCCTCGAGCCGGCTCGCGCGGTAGAGCGGCGTCGGCCGCCAGAGGCCGTAGATCTCCAGGACCTCCTCCGGGATCTCGATCTCCGGCTCCTCGCTCACCTCCTGGCCGATGAGCTCCATCGGAAAGAGCGGCGCGAGGTCGTCCGGCCCGACCGGCTCGCCGGTGCCCGGATGCAGCACCGGCTGCGGCGCGGTGGGCAGGTCTGGGCGGATGTTGTACCAGCGCCCCGGAAGCTGGCTCTCGTCGAGGAGGAACTTCGTCTTGCTCTCCGCGCGGGCGCGCGCCTGCTGCACGGCGCGAGCATAGAGCGTCGGCTTCGTCCGTGCAGGGCCGATCGGGGTGCAGGCTACGGCGTGTGCCCGGCCAGGATCTGCGCCAGCTTGGAGGCGTCGATGTTCCCGCCCGAGACGACGCAGACGACCTTGTCTGCCCCTTGACCCTGCCCGAGCGCCGCGGCAAGGGCGAGCGCGCCGGCGCCTTCAGCCACCACCCGCGCTCGGGACGCGAGCAAACGGACAGCGGCGGCCGTCTCGTCGAGCGGGACGGCGAAGGCGCCGTCTAGGAGGCCTTCCGCGCGCTCCCACATCGCCGGAAGCAGCGCCGGCGCGCCCGAGCCGTCGACGAACGAGACTCGGTACTCGACCGGGCGCGGCTCGCCGGCCGCGAGAGCAGCCGTCAGCGGAGCCCCCGTCGCGGGCTCGACGGCGTACACCGCCGCTGCCGGCTGCAGCGCCTTCATGGCGCTCGCGATCCCCACGCTGAGGCCGCCGCCGCCGAACGGGACGAGCACGCGGTCGACGGCAGGGAGGTCTTCGAAGATCTCGAGCCCGATCGTCCCGTTGCCGGCCATCACCCGCTCGTCCTGGACGGGGTGGATGAAGACGCCGTCGGCCCCCGGGAACCGCGACTCGGCGATCGCCCGCCACCAGCGCTCGTACGGCACCTTCACTACGGTGCCCCCGAGGCGCTGGATCGCGGCCAACTTCGTCTCGGGCGCGTGCTCGGGGACGACGACGGTGCACCGGAGACCCAGCTCGCGCGCCGCCCACGCGACGCCCTGACCCATGTTCCCCGCGCTGGCCGTCACGACGCCGGCGCGGAGGTCGTCCGGGTCCGACTGCAGGACGGCGTTGAGCGCCCCACGGAGCTTGAACGAGCCGATCGGCTGCAGGTTCTCGAGCTTCAGGTAGATCGTCCCGGGCTGCTCTGGCAGGTCGAGCCGGACGAGCGGCGTGCGCAGCACCCTGCCGGCGAGGCGCTCGCGTGCCGCGCGGATCTCTTCGATCGCGATCAAAACGGCACGGACGCGCCGGCTCCGGCAGCCTGCGCACGCGCGTAGACGTGCTCCGCGGCCGCAAGATCTTCGGCCGCCAGACCCAGCGACTTGAAGACGGTCAGCTCGTCGTCGGCCTGCCTGCCGTCGCGCGAGCCGATGAGCACCTCCCCGAGCTCGGCTCGAATGTGCTCGGGGCCGATGCCGGCCTCGCGGGTGGCGAAGAGGTAATCCCCGCCTTCGTTGACCATCGACTCGCGGGCATCTGCGAAAAGGGCTGCCGCTGCCACCGTGTCGGCGTCGAGCTCACGCGCGGTGGGGATGGAGGAGCCGACGGCATTCACGTGCGTACCCGGCGCCAGCCAGGCGCGGCGCACGATGGGCTCGACGGAGGACGTCGCGGTCACGACGACGTCTGCCCCGCGGACGGCCTCCTCCGCGCTCCCGACGGCCTCGACCGGGAACGGCGCCTGCGCCTCGGCTGCGAACGCGTCGGCGTGCTCGGCAGTGCGGCTCCAGACACGCCCGCGCTCGAACGGCCGGACCGCGGCCATCGCCTCCAGGTGCGCGCGCGCCTGGACGCCTGCGCCGAGGATCGCGAGCTGCCGTGCGTCCTCGCGGGCCAGCGCTCGCGTGGCGACGGCCGAGACCGCGGCTGTGCGCGTCGCGGTCACCGCGGATGCGTCGACGAGCGCACGGAGCGCGCCGGTCTCGCCGTCGAAGAGCAGCACCCCGCCCTGGTGGAGGTCGAGCCCTCGCGCCGCGTTGCCGGGGAAGATGCACACCGCCTTGAGGCCGTACGAGGCGGTGGGCGCGGAGCGGTGCGCGGGCATCAGCCCCATCAGGCTCGGCTCCTCGGGAGGCCGGACGACGAACCGCAGCGGCTGCCAGACGTCGCCACGCGCCAGGTCGGCGAGCACCGACGCCATCGACTCGATGCACTCCTCCATCGGCAGCAGGCGCTTCACGTCGTCGTGCCCGATGACGAGGAGCTCGCTCACGCGAATAGGCCCGCCAACTCGGCCCGTTCCTGCGGGGTCACGTCGAGCTGGGTCGCGGCGAGCGCGGACTCCAGCTGCTCGGGCCGGCGCGGGCCGACGACGACTGCGGTTACCTGCGGGTGGCCGAGCACCCACGCGGTCGCCAGCGTCGCCGGCTCCACGCCGCGCGCGGACGCCTCGGCGGCGAACTCCTCCAGGCCGTCGAAGGTGCGGTCGCTCACGAGGTCGTCGTAGGGGTCGGGACGTAGCGTCATCCGCGAGCCGGAAGGGTACGCCTCACCCCGTTTGTACTTGCCCGTCAGCCAACCTCCGGCGAGCGGGCTGAACGGCGTGAAGCCGAGGCCCTCCCGAGCGCAGATCGGAAGGACGTCCTCTTCCACGCTGCGCCGGAGCAGGCTGTACTCGTTCTGCGCCCAGCCGAAGCGCGCGAGCCCGAGGCGGTCGCTGGTAGCGAGCGCCTCCTCGAGGCCCGGGCCGTCGAGGTTGCTCGCACCGATCGCGCCGACCTTCCCGGCCCGAGCCACCTCGTCGAGGGCCGCCAAGGTCTCTCCGATCGGCGTCTCCTCGTCGGGCTCGTGCGTCAGGTACATGTCGACGCGCTCCACTCGGAGCCTCGCGAGGCTGCCGTCGAGCTCGCGGAGGATCCGGTCCCGGGACAGACCCCGATCGGACGGGTCGCCGCTCACGGACCAGAAGACTTTCGTGCTCAGCACAACCGGCGCTCCTCGTTCGCCGCGCCACTCCCCCACCCAGCTCTCGCTCCACCCGCCTCCGTACGACGCCGCCGTGTCGAAGACGTTGACCCCGGCCGCCCACGCGGCATCCATCAGCGCGAACGCTTCGTCGCGGCTCTCGCCCTGGCCGAAAAGCTCCGGGGCGGAGCCGATCCCGCCGAAGTTCCCGCAGCCGAGCACGATTCTCGACACCTCGAGGCCTGTCCGTCCGAGCGGCCGGCGCTCCACCGGCAGAGCCTACTTCCGACCGGACTATGCTCACCTCGTGCAGCCGGACGCCGAGGACTACAGCCAGCCGATCCTCGAGGGCCCCGGCGCGAGCGACTACGAGCGCTACCTGCGCACCGACGAGCTGCTCTCGCTGCAGAAGCGCCCCGAGCAGCAGGTGCACCGCGACGAGCTGCTCTTCCAGACCGTCCACCAGGCCTCGGAG
>JBKPFI010000068.1:0-1553 GCA_046728775.1 Actinomycetota bacterium
CTCAGGAGCTGCCGCCTTGCAGGGGGTACTGCCGCAAGGGGCATGGCCCCTCACCCCTGGCAGCGATCTGCTCGACTGCCGTCGGGAAGACGATCTTGCCGTAGAAGCCCCGCTCAGGCGGGGTTTTCTACTGGAATCTTCTACTGAGCCGATACGTCAGGCACGAAGATGATCTTGAAGCGGCTCGGATCGCCGTCAAGCATCTCGCTCTCTTCTAACCGCCAGCGTCCGCCGTCATCTTGTACTACGTGCCCGCGCCCTAGGTGCTCGTCCATTGTGAACGCCTGTCCGGGTTGCTCCCGACCATCCTCATAGCGGAAGAGTGGGAGGAAGGTAGCCATAGCCTGCCGATCGTACTCGCCGCCCTCTTACAGGTACACGTGCGCGAGGCTGCGAGGCTTGGCGAGAGAGTGTTGGCAACTCAGGGCTTGTCCTAGAAGTCTGAGGCGGAAGGACGGTAGAAGTCTCCAACCGAGGCGTGCGAGTCAGTATCGGCTCTCAGCCATCCTCCTAATCGTTTCGCTCGCCTCGCCCCATCGGACGATCACGGCATAGAGTACGACGGCGCTCAGCGCGAGTGCTGCGAGCGCCCAAAGTGGGTACCTGGAGCTGCCGACGAAGCCGAGCTGCACAATGAAGTTAAGGCTGCCGGCGACGATCGTGAACCAGCGTGCCCAGGTGGCTGCCATCAGGAGGCCGAACCCCGCGCAGCCGAGGACGATGCCCCAGATCAACATGATCCAGCCCCAAGTCGTGGTGTCGAAGACGATGATCTGGTTCGGCGCCAGGACGTAGTACTCGCTGCGGATGATCGCGATCAGGCCTTCGAAAAAGTCGATCGAGGCGATGATCAGCATTAGGATCCCGGCGAAACGGATCCAGCCCGCCCAGCGTTCGCTTGTCGCCATCGTACGCTCCTTTGCGCTGTGGTCCCTCGTGCCCTTCGTCGCAGCCTGGGAGGTTACCTTTCCGCGGAATGCGTTACCGGCGACGTGCTTTAGCCTTGGCCGTCCGGCTCCAGGGAGGGAGGAAGCTGAATGGCAGCGTCCCTGTTCAAGCTGGAGACGCCCGAGCGCAAGCCGGCAGACCCGCCGGAGTTCTCAACGGTCGTCTACACCTGGAAGCCTGGAAGGCGGGAGACACGATAGGGCTCGGCCTAGAAATGGCTCCGGCGCTCATGGTGTTTTTCACGCGGACGAACTTGAGCGCTTAGGTGCCGTCGGTTTTTCTGCCAGGGCAGCCGCTTCCGACACAGCTCGCGCTCCGCTTTAGGGCTGCGTGCAACGCTGCAATGTCGGGATCGTTCGAGGGGATGTCGTCGGCCAAGACGTTGTCAAGCTCGAACGGATCGTCCAGGAGGTCGTAGTACTCGCGGAAGCTGACCGACGTGCGCGAGGCGTCCGTGTACTCGACGTACTCATAGGTCGCCGTCCGCAGGGCTAACCAGCTGGGCTGCCAGTACCTACGGTCAGTGCCCGGCCCAGTGCGCCAGTGCTCGAACAGCATCCGCGCACGCCGCCAGTGGGGGTCGAGCAGATCGTAACCGTCCAATG
>JBKPFI010000113.1:0-11506 GCA_046728775.1 Actinomycetota bacterium
CTCGGCGCGGGCGCCGTCGGAGCGATCGCCGCGTTCGCGCGGCCGACCGGCGTCCTGATCGCGCTCCCACTCGCGTGGCTCGCCCGCGACCGCGGCCCACGCGCGTGGCTCGGGGCCGCGCTCCCGGTCGCAACGGCTGTCGGCGTCGAGGCCTACTTCTGGGCGCGCAGCGACGACGCGACCGTCTTCTTCGACGCGCAGCGGCTCTGGGGCCGCAAGGGGCCGAGTGGTCTCGGCAAGTGGGCCGACCATCTCGGCGGCGTGCTCGAGCGGCACGGCCTGCTGATCGGGCTGCTCGCGGCCGCGGCGGCCGTCGCCCTGGTGTTCGCCTACCGCCGTTTCGGCGCCTGGCCGACGGCGATCGGCGCGTACGCGTGCGCCGTCCCGCTCCTGCTCGCGGCGACCAAGAGCCTGCAGGGATTCGTCGACAGCGCCCGTGCCGCGCTCGTCCTCCCGCTGCTCGTCGTCCTCTGGCGCCTCGGCCCCCGCTACCACCCGTGGGCCGCCTTCGCCACGGCCGTCACGGCTCTGCTGCTGCTCTCCGGGACGATCCAGAGCTTCGGCCGCCAGAGCCTGTTCGCCTTCCCGATCTTCTGGGCGGTCGCTGACGGCCCGCGGTGGCTGCGCTCGCCCCCGCTGGCGGTACTCGGCTTCGCCGCCAACCTCGGCCTCGTGCTCCTACTGACACACTTCGCGCCCTAGGAGAGATTGGCGGAATATCGCTCGTCGCCGGGGCGCGATGCTCGTTCCGGCGGCTCAGTCGGTATTTCGTCAAGCTCTCCTGGTAGTGGCGGAGACCGTCCTGATCACCGGCGGCGCCGGCTTCATCGGCTCGCACCTGGCCGACGAACTCCTGCGGGCCGGGTACCGCGTGCGCGCGCTCGACAGCCTCGTCGAGCAGGTTCACGGCAGCGCGCAGCAGCGGCCTGCGTACCTCGACGAGGAGATCGAGCTGATCCCCGGGGACGTGCGCAGCCCGGAGGTGGTACGCGGCGCGCTCGAAGGGGTGGACGCCGTCTTCCACCTTGCCGCCCGGGTCGGCGTGGGCCAGAGCATGTACGAGCCGGCCGAGTACGCGGCCGTCAACACCACCGGCACGGGAGTCCTGCTGGAGGCACTGCTCGAGCACCCGGTGCGCAAGCTCGTCGTGGCCTCCAGCATGAGCGTCTACGGCGAGGGCGCGTACGAGCCGGCCCCGGCCGTACCGAGGACACGTGAGCAGCTCGAGCGCGGCGAGTGGGAGCCAAGGGGCCCGAGCGGCGAGGAGCTGACCGCCGTTCCCACGCCGGAGACGAAGCAGCCCTCGCTCGCCTCGGTTTACGCGCTGACCAAGTACGACCAGGAGCGGATGTGCCTCCTGTACGGCGACGCGTACGGCGTTCCCACGGTCGCGCTGCGCTTCTTCAACGTCTACGGACCCCGCCAGGCGCTCTCGAACCCGTACACGGGCGTCCTGGCGATCTTCGCCTCGCGGCTGCTGAACGACCGCCCGCCGCTGGTCTACGAAGACGGCGGCCAGCGCCGCGACTTCGTCAACGTGGCCGACGTCGCCCGCGCCTGCCGGCTCGCGCTCGAGCACGAAGCCGTTGACGGCCGCGCGGTGAACGTCGGCAGCGGCAGGAGCGCCTCCGTGCTCGAGCTCACAGATGAGCTTTCCCGCGTCCTGGGCAAGACGATCGAGCCGGAGATCGCCGGGAAGTTCCGCGCCGGCGACATCCGCCATTGCTTCGCGGACGTGACGCTGGCGCGCGACGCGCTCGGCTTCGTGGCCGAGGTTCCGCTCGAGCAGGGCCTCGCCGAGCTCGCCTCGTGGCTCGAGGGTCAAACGGCGACCGACCGCTTCAACGAGGCGGCCTCGGAGCTGGCGGAGCGGGGCCTGACGACCTAGCCGAGGTTTCGCATGGCGCGCCTGCGGCGATCCTCGAAAGAGCATGAGACTGCTCAACCGCAATCGAACCAAGGACGCGAACGAACAGCGCGAGGAGGCCGTCCGGCCGCCCGCCGACGAGGCGCCGGAGCCGCAGCCGGAGCAGGAGGAGCCGCGGCTCGAAGACCCCGGCCCGACCGACCTCTCGAAGCGGGACTACACGGCGATCCTCAAGCGTGCCCTCAAGGGGTCGAACGAAGACCACATCACGAGCCTCGCCGCCGCGCTCGCCTACTACGCCTTCCTGGCGATCCCGGCGACGCTGCTGATCGCGGCGGGCCTCTTCGGCCTGATCGCGGGGCCGAACGCGGTCACCACCGTGATCGACAAGCTGCAGGGGATCATCCCGAGCCAGGCCTCGAACCTGCTCGAGGGCAGCCTGCGGCGCCTGACGGAGAAGCAGGGAACGAGCATCACGCTCGTCGCGGTCGGCGGCGTGCTCGCGCTCTGGTCGCTGAGCGGCGCGATGCAGAACGTGATGTGGGCGCTGAATCTGGCCTACGGCCGTGAGGAGACGCGCGGCTTCGTCCGCCGCCGGATCGTCGCCGCGGGCATGGCCGTCTTCGCGCTCATGGGCTCCGCGCTGGCGCTCGGCCTGCTCGTGCTCGGCCCGCACCTGTCCCGCTGGATCGGCGACGCGATCGGGAACAAGAGCGTCGTCGAGATCGTCTGGTGGGCGGCGCAGTGGCCGATCCTGATCGGCGGTCTCCTGCTTGCGTTCGCGGTCATCTACTACCTCGGGCCGAACGTCGAGCATCCGAAGTGGCACTTCATCAGCCTCGGCGCCGTCTTCGCGGTCGTCGTCTGGCTGGTCGCGTCGGGCGCGTTCGCCTTCTACGCGAGCCGCTTCGGCTCGTACAACAAAGCGTGGGGCTCGCTCTCCGCGGTGGTCGTGATGCTGACGTGGCTCTGGATCAGCTCCGTGGCCCTTCTGCTCGGGGCAGAGATCAATGCCGAGGCCGAGCGCAGCCGGGAGCTGCGCCGGGGCGAGCCGGCCGAGCGCGAGCTGCAGGCGCCCGCGAAGGCCTGAGTCGGCGCTTGCGCTGACGACATGGAGCGGGCGTCGGCTTTGCCGGTGCCCACGTTCGATCCGGCTCGCAGGGCGATGCACTCGGCTAGAGTCGATGCATGGCCTCGGGCGCATCCGCCACCCTGCGCACCGGTGACCTGAGCGTTGCCTACGCACCCCTAGCTTCGGTCGACGGCGCCGAGCGGCTCCCCTACTCGCTGCGGATCCTGCTCGAGAACGCGCTGCGGCATGAGTCGGAGGCCGGCGTCGAGGCGGTTGCGCAGTGGGAGGCGCAGGCGGAGCCGTCGCGCGAGCTCGGCTTCCGTCCCTCGCGCGTGCTGCTGCAGGACTTCACGGGCGTCCCCTCGATCGTCGACGTCGCGGCGATGCGCTCGGCCATGCACGACCTCGGCGGCGATCCGGCGCGGATCAACCCGTACATCCCGGCGGAGCTCGTGATCGACCACTCGGTGCAGGTCGACTCCTTCGCGAACCGCATGGCGATCGCCACCAACGTCGATCGCGACTACGAGCGCAACGGCGAGCGCTACGCCTTCCTGCGCTGGGGCCAGGGCGCCTTCGACAACCTGAAGGTGGTCCCGCCGAACACGGGCATCGTCCACCAGGTCAACCTCGAGTACCTCGCGCGCGTGGTCGAGAAGCGCGACGGCGTCGCGTTTCCCGACACCCTCGTCGGGACCGACTCGCACACGACGATGGTCAACGGCCTCGGGGTGCTCGGCTGGGGCGTCGGCGGCATCGAGGCCGAAGCCGCGCTGCTCGGCGAAGAGCTCTCGATGCTCGTGCCGCAGGTCGTCGGCGTGCGCCTCGACGGCCGGCTGCGCGAGGGGGCGACCGCGACCGACCTCGTCCTGACCGTGACCGAGCTGCTCCGGCGCACCGGCGTCGTGGGCAAGTTCGTCGAGTACTTCGGGCCCGGCCTCGCCGGCCTCGCCCTCGCCGACCGCGCCACGATCGGGAACATGTCGCCCGAGTACGGCGCAACCTGCGGCTTCTTCCCGGTCGACGACCTCACGCTCAACTACCTGCGCCTGACGGGCCGGCCGGAGGAGCGGGTGGCACTCGTCGAGGCGTACTGCAAGGAGAACCTGCTCTGGCACGACGAGACGGTCGAGCCCGAGTACTCGCAGATCATCGAGCTCGACCTCGCCTCCGTGGAGCCGAGCCTCGCAGGCCCGCGGCGCCCGCAGGACCGCGTGCCGCTCACCGAGTCCAAGGAGTCGTTCCTCGGCTCGCTCGAGAGCTTCGGGCACGGCTACGGCAACGGCACCCTCGACCGCGGCGTGGAGGACACGTTCCCGGCGAGTGACCCGACAGTGTTCCAGGAGCCCGGAGCGCACGCCACCGACCCCGATTTCGCGCGCGCCGCGCCGGTCGCGACCGCCGAGCGCGCGGCGCTGCACACCGCGCGCGCCGAGGTGGACGGCGAAGAGGTCGAGATCCGCGACGGCTCGGTCGTGATCGCCGCGATCACGAGCTGCACGAACACCTCGAACCCGCAGGTGATGCTGGGTGCGGGCCTACTCGCGAAGAAGGCCGTCGAGCTGGGGCTCGAGCGCAAGCCGTGGGTCAAGTCGTCGCTGGCGCCGGGCTCGCGCGTCGTCACCGACTACTACGAGAAGGCCGGCCTGACGCCGTACCTCGAGGAGCTCGGCTTCCACACGGTCGGCTACGGGTGCACGACCTGCATCGGGAACTCGGGGCCACTGCCCGAGCCGATCTCCGCGGCCGTCGAGGAGGGCGACCTCGTCGTCTGCTCGGTGCTGAGCGGGAACCGCAACTTCGAGGCGCGCATCCACCCCGAGGTGAAGGCGAACTACCTCGCCTCGCCGCCGCTCGTGGTGGCGTACGCGCTGGCGGGCCGGATGGACCTCGACCTCGAGACGGAGCCGCTCGGACAGGACCGCGACGGCAACGACGTCTTCCTGCGCGACCTCTGGCCGGGCTCGGAGGAGATCGAGGCAGCCGTCGCGGCCGCGCTCGACGGGAGCATGTTCCGCTCCCGCTACGAGGACGTGTTCACCGGCGACGAGCGCTGGCGGGCGCTGCCGGTGCCGGAGGGCGACCTCTACGCCTGGGACGAGGCCTCGACCTACATCCGGCGGCCGCCGTTCTTCGACGGCATGCCCCGCGAGCCGGAGCCGCTCGGCGACGTCGCGGGCGCGCGCTGCCTCGTCTCGCTCGGCGACAGCGTGACCACCGACCACATCTCGCCGGCGGGCTCGATCAAGCCCGACAGCCCGGCCGGGCAGTACCTGATCGAGCGCGGCGTCGAGCGGCGGGAGTTCAACTCGTACGGGGCGCGCCGCGGGAACCACGAGGTGATGGTGCGCGGCACCTTCGCCAACGTGCGCCTGCGCAACCTGCTCGTGCCCGGGAGCGAGGGCACCTGGACCGCGCACTTCCCGGACGGCGAGGAGATGACGATCTTCGACGCGGCGGAGCGCTACCGCGCCGAGGGCGTGCCGCTGATCGTGCTCGCGGGCAAGGAGTACGGCTCGGGCTCGTCACGCGACTGGGCCGCGAAGGGGCCGAACCTGCTCGGCGTGCGCGCGGCGATCGCCCAGAGCTACGAGCGGATCCACAGGTCTAACCTGCTCATGTGCGGGGTCCTGCCGCTGCAGTTCATGGACGGCGAGAGCCGGGAGAACCTCGGCCTCACCGGCCATGAGGAGTTCTCGATCAGCGGCGTCGAGAACGGCGAGGCGTCCGAGGTGGCGGTGCGCGCCAATGACAAGGAGTTCAGGGCACGCGTGAGGCTCGACACGCCGAAGGAGCGCGAGTACCTCCGCCACGGCGGCATCCTCCAGTACGTCCTGCGCAGGTTTCTCGGACAGTCGTAGGGCTCGCCCGGCGCCTGGGCGAGCCGCGAGCTATGCGCTCGCGCCGCTAGAGGACGACGGCGCCCGGGCGGGTGGTGCGGGCATGCCCGACTCGACGCTGACGACCTCGAACTGCTTGCTCACGTAGACCGTCACCGGCGTTCCGTCGGCCTTGACCATGTGGGCCTCGTAGGGGCCGCATGGCCGTCGGCGTCGGTCTCGACGCGGATGACGCTGCCGCCGGGGACCTTCGCCTTTGCGAGCTGCGTCACCTTCGCCAGCGCGTCTCCGGTCAGCGGCGTCTCGTCGCTCCGCTGCCGGCCCCACGGCTGGCCCGCGCTCGGTGCCGCCGACTGGCCGCCGCTTGCGACGGGCCAGCCGCTGCTGGACAGCGCCGACGACTGTTCGAGCCCGAGCCCGAGCCGTTCGCGGCACTTGCGATGCCGTAGGTTCCGGCGGCGACGCCGAAGGCGAGCGCGGCGATGACGACCACCCGTTCGGCCGACCACCGCCGTGCGTTGCTGTCCATCTGTGGGTCCTCCTTCCGTCGATTACGGCACCGAGGCTCGCAGCCGAACCTGAACCCCGCCTGTGAGCGGCGTGAGGACCTCTTAAGAGCTAGTCTCCGCCCGGATGAGCGCCGCCACGCTGCACACCAACCATGGCGTCGTCGAGCTCGAGCTGTTCGACGAGGACGCGCCGAAGACCGTCGAGAACTTCCGCAAGCTTGCGGGCGAGAGCTTCTACGACGGGGTCGTCTTCCACCGCGTGATCCCGGACTTCATGATCCAGGGCGGCGATCCCACGGGCACGGGCACGGGCGGCCCCGGCTACGCGTTCGAGGACGAGATCAACGAGCACAAGGTCGAGCGCGGCGCGCTCGCCATGGCCAACGCGGGCCCGAATACGAACGGAAGCCAGTTCTTCATCGTCACCGCCGAGGCGACGCCGTGGCTCGACGGCAAGCACACCGTCTTCGGCCGCGTTACGAGCGGGATGGACGTCGTCGACTCGATCTCGCAGGTCGAGACCGACGCGCAGGACAAGCCGCGGGAGCCGGTCATGATCGACCGCGTCGAGCTCGCCGGCTGACCGTTCGTTCGTATAGGCAGACGCCACCGAAAGCCTCTGGAACCCTCGCCCCGGCTGCCGTATCGTTGGTCTCGGACCGGAAGAGGGAGCCACAAGTGAGCGGCCGCACAGCTGGAGATCGAGGGACCGCGGAAGCGTCGCCGCAGCACGCCCCGGACGACTTCTTCCGGGAGGTCAACGAGCGGATCCTCGAGCTCGGTGAGCGCTTCGCCCTCGGAAAGGAGACGCTCGAGCTGATCTGCGAGTGCGCCGACACGACGTGCACCCAGCACGTGAGCATCCCGTCCGCCGCCTACGAGCAGGTGCGGGACGTGCCGGGCCGCCGCGTGGTCGCCGCGGGCCACGAGTACACCTGCCGCGTGGTCGCGCGAAACGGCGGCTACGTCGTCGTCTGCGACTGAGCACGGCGCCGCTTCAGTAGCCAGCGAATGCCTTCGGTCGCTCCGGCCACCGCGAACGCGATCCCGAGCGCCAGGAGCAGGCCCTTCCACGGCGCCTCCTCGAACGCGTGGCCGCCGAAGTACCCGAGCAGCGCCGCGTAGCACGCCCAGATCAGCGCGGCGATCGCGTCGTAGACGACGAACTTCCGCCACGAGTAGCCGAGCGTCCCCGCGCTGAGCGTGACGGCGGTCCTGCCGCCTGGGATGAACCTCGCGATCACGATCAGCTGGCCGCCGCGCTCCTCGACCTGGTCGTGCGCCCACTTGACGCGCTGCTTCGATTTCTCGCTCTGGAAGAAGCGGTCGTTGATCCGGCGGCCATAGCGGTGACCGATGAAGTACGCCGTGTTGTCGCCGGCGAAGGCGCCGGCGGCTGCGAACGCGATCACGAGGGGCAGGCTCAGGTCTCCCGCCGAGGCGACGACCCCCGCCGTGATGACCGAGGTCTCGCTCGGCACCACGGGCACGAGCGCGTCGAGGAACGCGAGCAGGAAGAGGATCGCGTAGGCCCACCCCGAGGCGTTCGCGACGAGGTCGGTGAACTGCCCGAACACGAGCCGGCCAGCCTATCGGGGCGTGTCCGCTCCGTTTTGGAGCAAGCGGTCGGTGGAACAAGCCGGCCGAGAACACGAGAAAGGATGGTGCTCCGAGGATGACCGCCGCACTTCGGACCTCAGTCGTCGCTGTCGTCGCCCTGGCCGCGCTCGTCGTCGCCCGAGGGGCGCCGGCCGCGCCCACGTCAACCAGCTTCGCGATCGTCGGCTACGAATACGCGTTCACCCAGACCGTCGGCACCTTCGCGGGCACCGGGCACGGCGACGCCGGCGACAGCGCTGCCTGGAACACGCGCGTGGAGCACGACCCGCTGGGCTCGAACCCGACCTACGTCAACGGCGGCGAGTTCCAGATGACGACCCGCAGCCCCGGCGGTCACCTCGACTTCGTCACCGGGGACTTCGCCTACCACGGCGGGAGGATCACGGTGATCGACCCGGGCGCCGGCTGCACGAACCAGCGCTACCGCGTCACCGGGACGCTCGAGAACGTCGCGACCACGACGACGAGCGAGGGTTCAGGCGACTTCAACGTCGTGCTGACGCACTACCGCTTTTCGCTCTTCGGGCGGTGCGTGATCTACAAGGCCCGGGTCGCCGGGACGGTGATCTTCAGCTACTAATCAGGGGCAGCGAGGCTCCGGCGCCGCGGAAGATAGGCCCGCTCACCGCGCCCGGAGGCGGCAGGCGTTCCGCTGGCAGCCGCACAGGCCCAAGAGCAGCCCGGCGGTGACGAGCGCGATGAGCGGGCGGGATGTCACCGACCCGTACTACACCAGCCGCGCGTCGACCGTTCCGCCGCTTGTCACGCCGGAGCCGGCCGCGTGACGCCGACCGCCTCCGGCTGCCGCTCCTCCTTCTCGATGACGAGGTCGAAATAGAGGTACGTGGTCGCGATCGCGACGAACGGGAGCGCGAAGACGTAGACCAGGCTCGAGATGAGGTTCACGAAGTCGAACGAGGCGTTGCTGACGAAGAGGAGGATCGCGCCGAGCAGCGGGCCGAGCAGGAGCGCGATCAACGTCACGAACACGGCAAGCGAGGCGACCCGCCACCAGTTCCCGCGGACGAGCTCCGTGCTGCGGCCGAACGCGCCCCGCGCCGAGGTTCCTTCGAGCACGATTACCTGAGCCAGGAACGACCAGCGCACGAGCAGCCAGACGGCGATGACCGTCCCGACTGCGCTCCCGACGAGGACCGCTACGACGAGGATCGCCACGACGAAGGCTGAGACGAGCGGCCGCCAGCGGCGGAGAACGAGCCCGTAGGCCTGCAGCGGCCCGAGCTCTCGCTCAGTGCCGAGCGACGCAATGGAGATGGCGCCGGCGGCCTGGATGATGCCGAGCCCGAACACGATGAAGAACGTGCCGAGGAGGATCGCGAGGCCTCCCACGAAGGCATTCGACGCGCCGGCGGTGTCGACGAACGACGAGAGCCCGCTGACACGGAAGAGCAGGTACTGGAGACCGGTGATCAGCATGCCGAGCGGGACGAAGAGCACGCCGAGGCCGACCACGAGGCGTAGATGGCTCACGTACACGCGCGCGGAGGTCGCGACGATCGTCCCCCAGTCGCGCCGGCGCCGGACCGGCACCGGCGCCGTCGGCTCCCAGGTCGTGCGCGACGCGAACCAGAGCACGAGCACGGCGAGGAGCGCCAGGCCGATCAGCACCGGCGACGGGTTTCCCGTGATCGCCGTCAGCAGGCTCGACCCCGTGGCCACGGCGCCGCAGAAGAAGCCGGTCGCCGTCGAGCCGACCGACCCGCCCGCGGGGACGACGAAGCTCGTGTCGCGGAAGTCCTCGTTCGCCCAGGTGATCGGCTCGGTCCACTGCTGCTTCGTGTTGGGCCCGGTCGGGCCGTTGTAGAAGCCGCCGTGCTGCTCGCCCCAGTGGCCGATGAAGCCGAGCCAGGGGTAGGCGCGTAGGTACGCCGCCTTGTCGGTCGGAACGGGCGCGACCGTCGGCCGGAGCTGAAGCGACGGGCCCGTGGTGTCGTCGCAGCCGACACCCTGCGCCGCACTGCGGCCGAGGTAGAGGTGCGAGCCGTAGTAGTTCGCGTGCGAGCCGAGGGCCGGGTAGACGACCGGGTGCGTGTCGTCGACGAGCAGCAGCTTGTCGTCGCCCCACTCCGCGCTCTCGGCGCCCTCGTGCTGGCTGTACCCGACCTCCGACGGCTTCGTCTCGAGCGCCTCGGCGACCGTTCCCGCCGGGAAGTCGAGCTGGATCATCTCCCAGTCGCCCTCGTGCTTGTCGTTGAAGTCGTTGAAGACGTAGAAGAACCAGTACTGGAGCGCGAGCTCGTCCGGGTGCGAGCTCTCGGTGACGACACGCGCGTAGGTCTTGGGTTGCGAGCCCCTGGTGATCGCGTGCGACCACGCGTCGTACGTGCACTGCGGGTTCAGCGCGTTGCCGGGGAAGTCGAGGTGGTATTCGAACAGGCCACGGGAGAGGTCCTTCGCGGTCGGCGCGACCTTCACGATGTTGGGCGGCCGCCAGGGCCCGCGCAGCGCGACGCCGGGGTTGCCGAGCACGAGGTCCACGTCCGTCGGCTCGTACGCCTCCCCGTGCCCGCAGGGCTCGGGCTGTGCGACGAGCCGGACGACGGGCGAATAGCGCAGGGCGAGCGTCTCCGCAGGATCCTGCGCCGCGGCGGAAGCCGAGCAGGCGAGGCCGACGACCGCCGCGACCAGCAGCTGGGCGAAAAGCCGCGGCCGGGCCATTCCGCCCGTTTTGACGCCGGCCGCCGACCTCCTACGAAGGCACGGGCTCGGCCGCGGGCGACTCCGGCGCTTCGCGATCCTCGCCGTTTAGGAGGCGCCGCCAGCCGATCAGCACCTCGTGGACCTCGGCAGCCCCCACGATCGGCTTCTCCGGGCTCGGCAGCGTCACGGGCGCGAGGATGAACGGCTGCGTCTGCGGTCCGCCGATCCCGCCGTGGAACGAGATCAGCTCCTCGAACGCGCACCCCTCGTCCAGCTCCGGGTCGTAGAAGCTCCCCACCATGATGTCGGCGACGTGCGGGAAGCTGTCGGTGCGGAGCAGATGCCGGGGCGCGTTGGGTGAGAAGGCCGCCAGCGGGTCCTCGCCCTCGACCCGGCCTTCGTCGAGGTAGTGCTCGCCATGCGAACCGAGCACGACTGCGCCGAGGTCTGCCGAGCGAACGAGGAGCCAGCCGACATGCGGATGCGAGCGCAAGGCCGGCAGGAGCCGCGGGTGGCGCTCGTCGAGCTCCTCGCGCGTCAGCCGGCGCGGTTCTTCCATCAGATAGACGAGGCCGAGGTTGCCCGAGCCGAGCACGACGACCTGCCGTTCCGAGACGTCCTTTTTCGAGGGTTTCGCCGACTTCCCGCCGCGGCCGGTAGCCTCGCCGACGGCGAGCCCGACCATCTGGTGCTGCTCGTCACCGCCGGCGACGCCCTCGACGTCGCCTGCCTCGACCGACCGCTCGACCAGCTCGTCGAGCCCGTAGCCGTTCCGCTGCTTGAACGTCGCTCCCTGCGTCTGGCCGTGGTCGGAGAGCACGACGATCTCGTACGGCCGCGGGGCGTAACGGCGCGCGTGGTCGATGCGGCCGAACTGCTGGTCGAGCTTGCGCAGCGCCTCCAGGGTGTCCGCGCGCTCGAGCCCGGAGTGGTGAGC
>JBKPFI010000078.1:0-2409 GCA_046728775.1 Actinomycetota bacterium
GCCGTCGGTCGCGTAGTGCGCGTCCTCGCTGTGCTCGCTCTGGTTGTCGCCCTCCGGGTCGTACGACGTGAAGGCGCGCAGGTGGATCGGCTTCGCCGAGCTCGTCCCCGTCGCCCTGTGCACGAGCCTCGAGATCTTCGACGGGACGGTCGAGTCGGTGAAGGTGAAGACCGCGGCGAGGATCCCCGCGAGCACGGCGAGACCCGCGAGCAGCATGATCAGAGGCCAGACGCTCGGCCGCTCCGCCGGCGGTCGCGGGGCCCGCTCGCGGCGGCGTGGCCGCCGCCGCGGCGCCACGACCATGGTCTCAGCTCCCCAGAAGCCCCGCTCCGGGTCGTCCAGACAGGCGTTGAGCTCCGTGCAGAGCTCCTCCATCGAGCCGAAGCGGTCGCGCGGGTCCTTCGCCATCGCACGCCGAACCGCCGCGTCCAGGCAAGGCGAGACGTCGGGCCGCTTCGTGAGCACGCTCGGTACCGGCTCGTTGATGTGGCGCATCGCCACCGCGACGAAGTTGTCGCCCGGGAATGGCACCTCGCCCGTGAGCAGCTCGTAGAGCACCGCGCCGAGCGAGTAGACGTCGCTCTCCGGCGTAACCCGTCCGCCCCGCGCCTGCTCGGGCGAGATGTAGTCGCTCGTCCCCATCACGGTGCCCGTCTGGGTGAGGCCGCCGTGCACCTCCTGCGAGCGGGCGATGCCGAAGTCCGTCACCTTCGTCTCGCCGTCGCCGTTCAGGAGCACGTTCTGCGGCTTGACGTCGCGGTGCACGATCCCATGCTCGTGCGCGAACCCGAGCGCCCGGGCGACCTGGCGCACGATCTCGACCGCCTCCCGCTCCGGGAGCGGCCCTTCGCGCTCCACCAGCGCCTTCAGGTTCTCGCCGTCGCAGTACTCGAAGACGATGAACTGCTTGCCGTCCTGCTCGCCGCGGTCGATGACCGTGACGATGTTCGGGTGCGAGAGCTGGGCGACCGAGCGCGCCTCGCGACGGAAGCGCTCGACGTGGTCGCCGTCGGTGGTGAATTGCTCGTGCAGCACCTTGAGCGCGACGTGGCGCTCGAGCAGCTTGTCGTAGGCGCGGTAGACGCTCGACATGCCGCCGGTGCCGACGAGTTCCTCCAGCTCGTAGCGTTCGGAGATCAGCTCGCCAACCACTCGTTTCATTGTGCCCCGCGGAAGTGTGAGCTAAGCGCCGGAATCAACCATCAACGGGCCAGGTCGGCGACGCAGACGGACGTCCGGGCACAGCCCGGCCGTCCTGAATATCGGCATCGCAAGCGACGCCTCAGGCCAAGGAGGCGTCGAGCGCCTGCTCCCAGACGTCGAGCGCCTCGTCGAGCTCGGCGTCCGCGATCACGAGCGGCACGAGCACGCGGATGCAGTTCGAGTAGATCCCCGACTTGAGCAGCAGCAGCCCGCGCTCGGCCGCGGCCTCGACTACCTTCGTCGCAAGTTCGGGCGCGGGATCCTTCGTCGTGCGGTCGTGGACGAGCTCGATCGCCAACATCGCGCCGAGGCCACGCACGTCGCCGATCGCGTCCCAGCGGCTCTGCCACGCCGTCATGCGGGCGCGGATCGTCTCGCCGATCGCCGCGCCGCGTTCGCTCAGGCCTTCCTCCTCGAACACGTCGAGGACGGCGAGCGCAGCCGCCTGGGCTACGGGGTTGCCGACGTAGGTGCCGCCGATTGCGGAATCGCCGGGCGCGTCCATGATCTCCGCCTTGCCGAGCACCGCCGAGAGCGGCAGGCCGGCCGCGATCGACTTCGCGACCGTGACGAGATCGGCCTCGACGTCGTAGTGGTCGATCCCCCACAGGCGCCCGGTGCGGCCGAAGCCGGTCTGCACCTCGTCGACGACGAGCACGATGCCGTTGTCGTCGCAAATCCTCCGCACGCCCTCTACGAACTCGGGCGGCGCGACGACGAAGCCGCCCTCGCCCTGCACGGGCTCGAGCACGATCGCCGCGACCGTCTCGGCCGCGATCTGGGTCACGAGCGCGCGCTCGAGCGCCGCCAGCGCCTCCGACGCGCTCGGCCCGCGGTACTCGTTCGGAAACGGCACGCGGTAGACCTCAGGCGCGAAGGGCCCGAGGCCCGCCTTATAAGGGTGCGTCTTCGAGGTCAGCGTCAGCGAGAGCAGAGTCCGGCCGTGGAAGCCGCCCTCGAAGCCGATCACCGCCGGACGGCCCGTGTACGCGCGGGCGAACTTGATCGCGTTCTCGACCGCCTCGGTTCCGGCGTTGAAGAACCCGGCTTTCGCCGGCCTCCGCACGGGCGCGAGCTCGCAGAGCCGCTCGGCGAGCGTCACGTAGACCTCGTAGGGGACGATCGTGAAGTCGGTGTGCGAGAAGCGGCCGAGCTGCTCCTGCGCCGCGGCGACCACCTGCGGGTGCGAGTGGCCCACGTTGAGGC
>JBKPFI010000211.1:0-1755 GCA_046728775.1 Actinomycetota bacterium
CGATCTCTTCCATTACCGGGAACTTTTCCGGAGCCTCTTCCGCCGCGAGCTGCACGTTCGCTACCGGGGCTCGCTGCTCGGCGTCGCGTGGTCGCTCGTGAACCCGCTCGTGCTCGTCGGCGTCTACACGCTCGTCTTCTCGGTTCTCTGGAAGGCCTTCTCGATCCCGCACTACCCGCTCTTCATCGTGAGCGGGCTGATCGTCTGGATCTTCTTCCAGAGCTCGCTGCTGTCGGCGAGCGGCAGCCTGCTGGGGCACGCGAACCTCGTGAAGCAGGTGCGCTTTCCACGGCAGCTGCTGCCGCTGGCCGTGGTCGGGACGAACCTGGTGAGCGCTGCGGTCATGCTGGCCGTCGTCCTGCCGCTGAACCTCGCGTTGATCCCCGAGGTGCGCTCGACCTTCTGGATGGCGCTCGTGTTCATGCTGCCGCTGGTGGCGATCGTCAGCGGGCTGGCGATCATGGCTGCCTCGGCGACGGTCGTCTTCCGCGACATCGAGCACCTGCTCGCGACCGTGATGCTGCCGTGGTTCTTCCTGACGCCGGTCTTCTACACCTTCGGGCAGCTGCCCAAGATCGAGGACCACCCGCACCTCGAGGACGTCCTGCACTACGGCAACTTCGTCACTCCGCCGCTCCTCGCGATCCGCGACCCGCTCTTCTTCGGGCGCATGCCGGCCCTGGGCGATGCCCTGTATGCGATCGGCGCGGCGGTGGTCGCGCTCGCGGTGGGGGCGATCGTCTTCCGCCGCGTGGACGACCAGCTCGCGGTCAGCCTGTGACGCCGCTGCTGACGCGCGCCTGCCGGCGCGAGCCGGTCGAGCGGACGCCCGTGTGGTTCATGCGCCAGGCGGGCCGCTCGCTGCCCGAGTACCGGGAGCTTCGGAAGCGGCATGGGCTGTTCGACATCGTCCGCCGGCCGGAGCTGTGCGCCGAGGTGACGCTGCAGCCGGTGCGGCGCCACGGCGTGGACGCGGCGGTGATGTTCGCGGACATCATGCTCCCGGTGCTCGGCATGGGCGTGGACGTCGAGCTGGTCGAGAACGTCGGGCCCGTGGTTGCTCGGCCCGTGCGCTCGGCGGCGGACGTCGAGCGGCTCGTCGTGCCCGAGCCGGAGGAGTCGGTGCCGTGGGTGCTCGAGTCGGTGCGGCTCGTGCGCGAGGCGTTGCGTGAGGATCAGGCGGTCGTCGGCTTCGCAGGCGGTCCGTTCACCGTCGCGGGCTACCTGATCGAGGGCAGGCCGACGCGCGAGTTCAAGCTCACCAAGGCGTGCATGTACGCGCAGCCCGAGGTTTGGCACGCGCTGATGGACAAGCTCGCGGCCGCGTTCTCGCTGTACGTGCGCGCCTGCGCGGCCGCGGGCGCGGACGTTATCCAGCTGTTCGACTCGTGGGTCGGCGCTTTATCGGTTGCGGATTACCGCGAGTTCGCGGCGGAGTACTCGGCCCGCGTGCTCGAGGCGGTGGACGTGCCGACGATCCACTTCGCCACCGGCGACGCGCACCTGCTGGACGAGCGCGCCGCGGCGGGCGGCGACGTGATCGGCGTCGACTGGCGCGTTCCGCTCGACGTCGCCTGGGAGCGGGTCGGCCACGACCGCGGCATCCAGGGCAACCTCGACGGCGCCGTGCTGCTCGGGCCGTGGGAGCGCGTCGAGGCCGGCGCGCGCGACGTGCTGGAGCGCGCGGGCGGGCGGCCCGGGCACGTCTTCAACCTCGGCCACGGTGTGCTGCCGGAGACCGATCCCGAGCTGCTC
>JBKPFI010000177.1:0-17149 GCA_046728775.1 Actinomycetota bacterium
CCCGGTGTGGAAGTCGACCGGGGAGGGCCGCACTCACGGCGGCTACCGCGCTGGGTCTAGGCGCTGATGCAATCTTCTCACCCACCGGGCGCAGGTCAAGGGCTTGGCATTCGGTAAGCATGGCTGGGACTTGCGCTCTACACTCGACGCACCGTCCCGGCCCCGGGGAGGAGGAGCGTTGACCTCGCAGGGCCGCCCCTACTCGACCTTCAAGCGGGCACTGCAGCGCCGCAATGTCGTCGCCGCGCTTGCTGCGGCCCGCGAGCTCCCGCAGCTCAGCCTGGTCGACGCGCTCGTCCTGACGCTACTTGTCGCCCGAAAGGACCCGCGCCGCCACAGCGGGCCGCAGCCCACTGGCCGCTGCGTTACCTAGAAGCAGATCTGAGGTGACCATCGAGGAGGCCGCATTGGCCGCCTCCTCGCTCGCCGCCCGGCCCGACCTTGGGCGTCGTTGAGCTTCGAGTGGTGTAAGTGAGATAATCGAGGCCCGCGCTCAGACCTAGAGCGGAAGCGGCCGAGTCTGCGGCCTCCCCGACTCCCACACCGGGCCTTTGCGACGAGTAAGCGAATGTGCGTTCCGGTGCAAGAAGGGAGGTTCCCGTACCACATCTGCACATGCCAGACCTCCGGCGTCCGCGCATGCCAGACCTCTCGCGTCGGCGCACGCGAAACCCCTCGTACTCGGCCGCGATGGGCCGCAGCCTCTGGGGGCGGCGGAGTGGTCGCAGGGCCACGGAGGCGCGTTTGGACCCGACTCCGGAGAAGTTCTACTACGTCCCGTTGCCAGGGCTCTCACTTCTGCGCGTGCCAAGTTCGTTCTCGGCCGCCATTGGGCGTAGCCTGTGGCACAGCGGACGCGGAGTCGTGCGGGTGTGGGCGTCGCACACGCCAGACGCCAGACTCATACAGACGTGGTGGGCATCGCACACGTTAGACGCGGCCATATGGACGGTCGCTATTTCCTTGGCTGTCGTCGTCGGGTTCGTGGTCGCTCGACTCTAGGTCCGACTCGCCTAGCGGCGGCGGCGTGGCAGGGGCAGCGCTACGAGCGCATGTATAGAGCTCCATCGTGGCGCGATTGGTGCGCCGCAGTGCACCAACCACCCCGCCTACTCAGCGCCTGAGGACCCGTGCCGCACCGCCTAAACGTCGGCCGGCAGCCAGCGGGCGTCGCACTCGGCGCAGGTAGCAATCAGCGCGACCTGCTCGGCGCTCATCGCTGGGGGCCTAACGCGGTCGGATCCGCGCTCCTAGACGACAGGCGGCAGAGGGAGCGTCGGAGCTCCCCCAGGCCGACGCTCTCCCTGTGGACCCCTGCCGCAGCATCGGTCTTCACCCGGTGACTCGCTGGTCAAACAATCATCGACCCGATGTGCGAGTTCGCCGCCCAGCTCAACACATGACCGCCTGGATTACCGCGTTCGGAGCCGCGAGCGAGCCGCGTTTGCATCTCGCAGCCATAGGCGTACACTCCGCCCTTCGCCCGGTATGCGGAGGTGGCGCAGGCCGTGGCCCGGACCCCAGGCCGCCTCGGCGATTGCTCTCCCCGCGCCCGAGAGTGCGGCCGAGCTGCCTCCGTTACCGGCCTTCCAGTTGGGAACGATGCTCTCCAGTGTCGACGGGTCTGCAAGGACGCCCTCCGTCGTCTCCAGCCTGATCGAGATGCCCTGGCCGGTGGCCGGCTCCAACCGCGCTCGAGCCTCTCCCGGCTGCCGTGCCGACGCGCGTGCGGGTTGTCCGCCTCAGCGCTCCTGAGGCGGCTCCGAGGATCGGCGGGACTCAGGCCTCGAGGATGATCGTGACCGGGCCGTCGTTGACGAGCTCGATGGCCATACGCGTCCCGAATACGCCGGTCGACACGGCCACGCCCAACTCGCGCAGCGCCTCGCAGAACGCCCCGTAGAGCGGCTCGGCCTCCTCCGGTGGCGCCGCGGCCCTGAAGCTCGGGCGGTTCCCCTTCGCCGTGTCGCCGAGCAGCGTGAACTGGCTCACGACCAGCGCCTCGGCGGTCATGTCGAGCACCGAGCGATCGAAGCGCCCATCGCGGTCCTCGAAGACGCGCAGGCGAGCCACCTTCCCGGCCAGCCGTTCGGCTTCGGCGGGCCCGTCTCCTCGCCCCACGCCGAGCAGCACGCAGAGTCCGGCGCCGACCTCGCCGACGATCTGTCCGTCGACCCGCACGCTGGCACGGGCCACCCGCTGCACGACGGCCTTCATGTTCCGGCTCGGAATGACGATACAGCGGACGTGGAAGCGGCCCACCTCCCCTGGCAGCACCTGGGCTCGATGCTCATCAACCGCGGTCTCCTAACCGTGGACCAGGTCAAGCAGGCCTTCGAGGAGCAGCAGCTGACGGGGAAGCGGCTGGGCGAGATCGTCGTCGCGCACGAGTGCATCACCCCGCAGGACCTCGCGCGCGCACTCGCCGACCAGGCTGGGCTGGAGTACGTCGACCTCCTCGAGGCGGAACTCGACGAAGACGCCGCGATGCTGCTGTCGAGGGACCTTGCGGCGCGCTACCAGGCCCTGCCCGTCCGGTACCTCTCGAGCGACATGCTGCTCGTGGCGGTCGCCGACCCGACCAACGTCGGCGTCGCGGACGACCTCCGCCTCGCGCTGGGCCACAACGTCCGGCTCGCGGTCGCCGAGCCCGCCGACCTGGAGCGGGCGATCAAGAAGCTCTACCGAACGCAGATCGAGGTCGACGACACGGCCGCCGCGGCGACCGAGCTGCTCTTCGACGTGCTCGCCCAGCGGGAGGACATCGCGGAGTCCGCCGACGACACGCCCGCGGTCAAGCTCGTCCACGCGACGCTGGCGCAGGCGATCGAGGACGGCGCGTCCGACATCCACTTCGAGCCGCAGGAGGAGGACATGATCGTGCGGGCGCGGATCGACGGCGTCACGCGACCTGTCGCGCAGATCCCGAAGCAAATGCAGCTCGGCGTCGTCAGCCGCCTGAAGATCATGGGCAACCTCGACATCGCCGAGCGGCGCGCGCCGCAGGACGGCCGGATCTCGATCCGCTTCCAGGGCAACCCGCTCGACCTGCGCATCGCCGTCATGCCGACGACGCACGGCGAGCAGGTCGTGCTCCGGATCATGCACCGCGCGGTCAGCAAGCCCGACCTCGGCGAGCTCGGGATGACCGACGCGGCCCGCGCCCACTTCGAGCACGCGATCCGCCAGCCGTACGGCGCCGTCGTCGTCTGCGGCCCCACCGGGAGCGGCAAGACGACGACGCTCTACACCGCGCTTCACCTGCTCAACGACCCCGGCCACGTGATCATGACGATCGAGGACCCGGTCGAGTACCAGATCCGCGGGATCAACCAGATCGAGATCTCGCCGAAGAGCGGCCTCACCTTCGCGCGCGGCCTGCGCACGATCCTGCGCTCCGATCCCGACGTGCTGCTCGTCGGGGAGATCCGCGACGAGGAGACCGCACGCATCGCGATGCAGGCGGGCATGACCGGCCACCTCGTGCTCACCACCGTCCATGCGCACAACGCTGCGAGTGCGGTCGAGCGGCTGAAGGACATGGGCGTCGAGCCGGGCCTGCTGGCGAGCTCCGTCAACTGCATCGTCGCCCAGCGTCTCGCGCGCCGGCTCTGCACCGACTGCCGCGAGGCCTACTGGCCGACCGACGAGGAGCTGGCCTCCATCGGCCTGCTCGAGCAGAAGGGCAAGGTCTACCTCCACCGCGCAAGCGGTTGCGGACGCTGCGGCGGCAGCGGCTTCAGCGGCCGCGTCGCCCTCTACGAGGTGCTCTCGGTCACCGGCGAGATCCGGGGCCTCGTCGGCGCCTCGACGGACGAGATCTTCGACGCCGCCGTTAGCAACGGCATGACGACGCTTCGCCAGGACGGGGTGCGGCTCTGCCTCGAGGGCGTCTCGTCGCTCGAAGAGATCCGCCGCGTCACGGGCGACAGAACCTAGGAGGGATTGGGGGAACGTCGCTCGTCGCCGGGGTGCGATGCTCGTTCCGAGGCAAGGACGCAGGGAGCGTTCGTACCTGGAAGGTACGGGCGCGACTGAGGACGCAGCATCGGGGCGAGCAGCGTGGCCCGGCGGCATAGTGTCCTTCCGCCAAGCCCTCCTACTAGGGCGCTATGTCTTCGCGCCCCTCAGGACTCGGTGATCGCGCCGGGTGCCTCGCCACGGCCCGGGGACGAAGTCGAGGACCATGTTCACGACCCAGACGATGATCGTGGCCCAGATGTACGTCCCGAAGCCGTGGATCGAGAAACCTTCGATGAAGAGGGACGTGAGCAGCAGCATCAGCAATGCGACGCCGAACCAGACCACGCCGAGCGTCACGACCGCGATCGGCAGCGACAGCGCCTTCAACGGCGGCTTGACGATCGTGTTCAGGATCCCGAACAGCGCCGCGGCCTTGATCAGCGCGCCGGCCGAGTCGACCTTGACCCCGCTCAGCACCCCCGCGACGATCGCGAGCACGATCGCGTTCGCGATCCACGAGAACAGGAGCTGCTTTCCGGCGGTGATCACGGCGTGCTCGAGGAGAGCATGACACTCAGCCGAGGTCTCTGATGCGCGACTCGTACGCGGCCTGGCCGGGCCTGAGGGAGCTCGCCAGCTTGTAGTGGCCGATCGCCTCCTGCTCGCGCCCCTGCTTCTCGAGGCAGCGGCCGAGCGCATAGTGGGCGTAGTCGTCGACGGGAGCGAGCTCGAGCATCTTCCGGAACTCGGACTCGGCCTCCTCGTAGCGGTGGATGCGGAAGTACGCGATCCCGAGCGCCTCTCGGATGGACGCCTTCTCGGGCTCGCGCCGCTTCGCCTTCTCGAGCGCGACGGTGGCCTGCGCGGGCCGGCCCTTCTCGAGGTGGCTGCGGCCCTGCTGGAAGAGGTCGAAGGTCTCGCTCATCGCTCGTGCTCCTTCGGGTAATGCTGCCCAGTTTCTGGGTCGCGAGCACCAAGCCAGGGGCCGCACTCGGCCGCAGCCAAGGCTGGTTGCCTTGGCAAGGACGAGGGTGGTTCCTGGCGCCGCGTGATCGCGGGCCAGAGGCGGGTGTGTATTGCCCGGAGGAGCACTAGGCCAGGCCGAGGGAACGTAGCGAGAGCAGGCCTCGGGCGCGCTCGAAGCGGGTCAACTCGCGGCGCAGGCCGCGGCGGACGGCACGGAGGTCGCGGCGCATGGCCCGCGCGGCCTCGGGCGCTCCGACGCGCGGGCCGAAGCGGGCAGCCGTGGCATGCAACCCGAAGGCGCGGGCCTCGACGCTGAACTCGGACTCGACGAGCGCCGCGAGTTCCCGGAAGGTCGCGCTCTGCGGCACGTCGATCCCCTGGTCGAGGAGGAAGTCGCGCAGCTCCTTGCGGCACGCTGCGGCGAGACGGCGCGGGTCGCGGGTGGCGAAGCGCGACCCCCGCACGAGCACCTTCGCCGCGGTCAGCAGGACCACCACGCCGGCGAGCCCGAAGGCGAGCAACCTCAGGAGTCCCCAGTCATGCCCTCCTCCTCCTGCGCCGGCCACTGCCGGAGGCACTCCGAGCTGGGGAACGTCGGGCGACGTCCGCGGCGCGCCGTTGAACGCGAGCTCCTCGGCCAGGCCGCGCGCGAACCCCTTCAACCCGTGGCTGCTCGCGAGCACGGCCGCCGTGGCGCCGACGTCGAAGTTCGGCGAGGAGGACGAGTACGGCCCGGCCAGGCCGCTCTGGCCGGGTGTCGGGTCGAACGGCAGCCACCCCCACCCGTGGAACCAGACCTCGACCCACATGTGGGCGTCGCGGTCGGAGACGATCCACTCGCCCTTCTTGCGGTCGTAGTGCCCGCTCCCGAAGCCGACGGCGACGCGCGAGGGGATGCCGAGGTAGCGCAACATCAGGGCCATCGCTCCCGCGAAGTGCTGGCAGTAGCCGCTGTGGCTCTTCGTCACGAACCACTCGAGCGGCGCGATCCCCGGCGGCGGAGCTGTCGGGTGTTGGTCGTAGACGAAGCCGCCGGCGAAGCGGAACCAGCGCTCGAGCGCGACCGCGGCCGCGTACGGGCTCTGGGCGCCGCCGGCCACCTGCTCTGCGAGCGCGTACAGCCCCGCGTAGGGCCGCAGCTCGTCGGCGCGCGCGTAGTCGGTCAGGAGGTAGTGGACGTAGCGCGCCCGGCCCGGGGTGCCGAAGAGCTTCGGGTAGACGCGCGGCTGGATCTCGCGGTACTTGCCGCGGTCGACGATCGTCCTGCCGTACACCGGCTTGGAGCGCGCGAGCTCGGCCGGCGTCGGCGACGGCGCATAGCTCCAGACCTGGTAGGTGTCGCCCCGGTGGAGCGGTTCCTGCGCGTACGCGACACCGGTCGGGTCGTACCCCACCTGGCCCACGCTCGCGCCCGGCTCGAACCGGACCGGGACGCTGCCGCCCGGGACCCGGTGGTCGCGCAGCGCCTCGATCGTCACTTCCTCGTGCTCCCAGTCGCCAACACGCGTCTCGCGGGCCGGAACGAGGCCCGGCTCGCCGAGCAGAGGGTGCTCGCCGTACTCGGGCGAGAGCTCCTCGAACCAGCGGCCGCCCTCGACCGTGTTGAGCACCGAGACCCGCCAGTAGTGCGACTGCGGCCCCGCCTTGACGCGCAGCACGGTGGTCGGCTTGCCGCGGAACGTGAGGCCGCGGTAGCTCGAGTTCCAGACGTAGGAGACGTCCACCGGTTTGGCGGGCTTGGTGTAGAGGTCCCAGTGCTGCCAGTCGAGGAATGCGCGCTTGGCGAACGCGGGCGAGCTCGCCGCGATGAGCGCCGCGATCACGACCAGGCTGCCGGCGGCGACTGCGGCGCCGAGGCCGCGGACGGGCCCGCGCCGCAGGAGTGTCGTCGCCGCGAGCACGGTCACGAGCAGGACCGCGCCCCGGAAGAGATCCGAGCCCGGCAGCAGCGTTCCGGGCCAGCCGACGCCCACCACTAGCGAGAGCGCGACCAGCCCGGGCCGATGGGCGGCGGCGGCGAAGGCGACGGCCAGCGTGAAGGCGAAGAAGGCGAGGAGCAGCACGCCGTGCATGCGTGGGTGCGCGCCGGGGTCGAACGGGATCTGCACGTCGTAGAACTCGAGGAAGCCGTCGCCGAAGCGCGCGAGCAGCCTGGCGGGAAGGTCCCACGCCGGCCCGAGGTCGAAGGCGATCGCGCCTGCCACGAGCAGGGCGAGCAGTGCAGCGACAACGCGGGCACGGCGGGCCGTCACCAGCGCCGGCGCGAGCGCGAGCACCGCGACGAGCGCCGCCTCGCCGGCGTTGCTGCCGCTCTCGAGCCGCAGCCAGCTCCACGCGAGCAGCGGCGTCGCCAGCGTCACGACTACGAGCCATCTACGCATGCGCCGCCTCCGCGAGGCGAGCGGCCCCGAGCCGCTCCGCGAGGTCGTCTCCCCGCCGCAGGACGGCGACCGGCACGCCCGCCGCCTGCAACCGCAGCAACTCCGGCCACGCCTTCGGCGGCGCTCCGGCGAACGTTCCCGTGTCGACGAGCACGAGCGAGACACTGCCGCTCCCGAGGGCGCGCTCGACGAGCCGCTCCACGAGCCGCGCCGGCAGCGACGCGGTGACGAGTGCGAGCTCGAGCGCCCTGCCCACGCCACTGGTCTCTTCGGCGAGCAGCGCGGCGATCGGGGGCCCGGGCTCCGGCTCCACGGCCGCGAGCAGGTCGAGTGCCTCGCGCCAGTCGCCCTCCGGCGAGCGCACGCCCTGGTGCTCGCGCCGAGCGCCGTTGATCACCAGCAGCGCCCGGCGCCCGCGTCGCACGTGCGCGAGCAGCAGCGACCCCGCCGCGCGCACCTGGACGTCGAAGCTCTCACCCACGACCGCCGAGGGGTCCGCATCGAGGACGACTGCGACCTCGTCGCGCGGCGCGTCCTCGAGCTCCTTGACCATCAGCTGCGAGCGGCGGGCGGTCGAGCGCCAGTGCACCTTGCGCAGCGAGTCGCCGTGCTCGTACTCGCGGACGCTGTGCAGGTCGAAGCCGGAAGGGCGCCGCAGTAGCAGTCGCCTGCCGTCGTGAAGGCGCAGGCCCGACTCCGAGAACAGCCGGTCGAGCTCGACGAGGCGCGGGTAGACGAGCAGCGCGGCCGGGGCGTCGAGCGGCTGCTCGACTCGCTCCAGCCCGAGCGGGTCCTCGATCACCGCAACCGCCTCCTCGAACGCGTAGCGCCCGCGTGGGAGCCGCTCCAGCACGTAGCGCGAACGTCCGTCCGCCGTAAGCGGGGTCACCCGCTCTCCGAGCTTCCCGATCCGCTCCCGCAGCGTCCAGCGCGCGGGCACCAGGTGCCGCTCCGAGAAGAGCGCGACGCGGACCTCGACGTCGTCGCCCTCGAGCCGCTCGCCGACCGGCAGCTTGCGGCGGAGCTGCAGCGGCCGGTTCGCGAGCGCCGTCCACAACCACGCGAGCAGCACGGCCACGGGCAGGCCGAGCGCGACCGGGTAGAGGATCTTCGAGCCGAACGCCCAGGCGCCGAGGTAGGTCGCGCCGCCCAGAACCAGCGCGAGCCGACCGCGCCCGGTCATACGGGGACCGGTGTGTGCTCGAGCGCTTCCCGGACGAGGTCGCCGGCCGCCAGGCCCGCCGCGCGCGCCTCGGGGGCGATGATCAGCCGGTGCGCGAGGACGGGCTCGGCCGCCGCCTTCACGTCGTCGGGCGAGACGAAGCCGCGGCCGTCGGCAAGCGCTCGTGCCTTCGCCACCCGTAGCAGTGCAATCCCTGCGCGCGGGCTGGCGCCGAGGTAGACGCGGGCGTCACCGCGCGTCTGGCGCAGCAGCGCGACGACGTAGCGGTTGACGCTCTCCTCGACGAAGATCTCCGCCGCCGCGGCCGAGAGCGAGCGCACGTCCGCGGCGGTCGCCACCGGCCGCAGCGACTCGAGCGGCGGGTCGCTCGTCTGCTCGGTCAGCATGCGCGCCTCCTCCGAGAGCGGCGGGTAGCCGATCGCGAGCCGGAGCGTGAAGCGGTCGAGCTGCGCCTCGGGCAGCGGGTAGGTGCCCTCGTACTCGATCGGGTTCTGCGTGGCGATCACCATGAACGGGGCCGCGAGCTCATAGCTGACGCCGTCGACGGTCACCTGGTTTTCCTGCATCGACTCGAGCAGCGCCGCCTGCGTCTTCGGCGAGGCGCGGTTGATCTCGTCGACGAGGAGCAGGTTCGCGAAAACCGGGCCGGGCCGGAACTCGAACTCGTTCGTCTTCTGGTTGAAGACGTTGACGCCCGTCACGTCCGAGGGGAGCAGGTCGGGCGTGAACTGCAGGCGCGAGAAGGAGCAGTCGACCGAGCGCGCGAGCGCCTTCGCCAGCATCGTCTTCCCGACTCCGGGGAAATCCTCGATGATCAGGTGGCCCTCGGCGACGAGGCAGAGGACGGTCAGGCGGAGGGTCTCCTCCGGCGCGCGCACGACCTGCGCGAGGTTGTCGACGATCTTCTGGACCGCCTCGGCGCCTTCGGCGTCGATGCGCTCTCTACCGACCGCTTCGTCCATTGGCCCCTTCCAAGCGCCGCGCCACCTCGTCGAGGATCGCCGCCGCGATCCGCTCCTTCGCTGCCTTCTCGATGCGCCGCTCGCCGTCGCCCGAAACCAGAACGACCTCGTTCTCGGCGGCGCCGAACCCGATGTCGTCGCGGCTCACGTCGTTGTAGACGATCAGGTCGACGCGCTTGTTCGCGAGCTTCTCTCGTGCGCGCTCGAGCCCGCGTTCGCCGTGGTCGGCCGCGAAGCCGACGAGCAGCTGGCAGTTCCGGCGGGAGGCGCCCAGCTCTCGCAGAACGTCGGTCGTCGGCTCGAGGGCGACGGTCCAGGGCTCGCCGTCCTTCGGGCGCTTTCCCTCGACCGCCTCCGCGGGACGGTAGTCCGCGACCGCGGCGGCCATCACGACGACGTCGACGTTGCTGCGCGCGAGCGTCTCGCGCGCGACGTCGTCGGCCGTCGGAGCCTCGACCACGTCCACTCCTACGGGCGTAGGCACGGAGAGGTTCGATGCCACCAGCGTCACCTCGGCGCCCCGGCGTCGCGCCTCCGCGGCGACCGAGACACCCATCCGGCCGGACGAGCGGTTGCCGAGGAAGCGCACCGCGTCGAGCGGCTCCCGCGTTCCGCCGGCGGTCACGAGCACGCGCCGACCCTGCAGCTGCTCGCGCCTCTCGAGGAGCGCGAGCGTCCGCTCGAGGATCTCCTGCGGCTCGCTCATCCGCCCCACGCCGACCTCGCCCTCCGCCGTCTCGCCCTCCTCCGGCCCGATCAGCTCGACACCATGCGCACGCAGCAGGGCCACGTTGGCCTGGGTCGCGGCGTTCGCCCACATGCGCGGGTTCATCGCCGGCGCGACGAGCACCGGCCCGTCGAAGGCGAGCGCCGTCTGCGTCAGGACGTTGTCGGCGAACCCCTGCGCGAGCTTCGCCAGGGTGTTCGCCGAGAGCGGCGCGATCACGAGCAGGTCTGCTGCGAGCAGGTGCGGGTAGAGCTCGCGCGGGGCCTGGTGCCGGGCGAGGGCCTCGAAGGTCTTGGCGGAGACGAACGTCTCCGCATCGGCCGTCACGATCGGCGTGACCTCGTGCCCCGCGTGCACGAGCAGGCGGGTCAGCTCGCAGGCCTTGTAGGCGGCGATCCCTCCCGTCACCCCCAGCATCACCCTCGCCATTCGCACATTGTGCCCTCACGCGGTAAAACCGCGGTAGCGCTCGGACCGTAGTCAGGGCGTCAAACAGAAAGGAGCGCTATGCCGCGGAAACCACTACTTGCGCTCGCAGTCCTGGCAGTGACCGCGCTCGTGGTCGCCGGCGGGGCGTTCAGCCGCAGCACCGCGACGCCGACGGTGAAGGGCGTTGTCGGCCCCGGCTTCACGATCAAGCTGACCAAGGGCGGCAAGAGGGTGAAGACGCTCAAGGCCGGGAAGTACAAGTTCGTCGTCAGCGACAAGTCCTCGATCCACAACTTCACGGTGGAGCGGGAGAAGCCGTCGAAGCCGAAGATCGAGAAGCACCTCACTTCGACGCCGTTCACGGGCTCGAAGACGGTCGTGATGACCTTGAAGCCCGGCAAGTGGAGCTTCTACTGCTCCGTCCACGAAGCCGAGATGCACGGAGACTTCACGGTCAAGAGGTAGGCACGAGGGGGCCGCCAGCGGCGGCGGCCTCCGCCACTCAGCTACTTGGAGTACGAGTACTTGATCTTGCCCTCGCTGATCTCTTCGAGGGACATCGTCAAGTAATTCTTCGAGCGCGACTCGACCAGCGGCGGCAGGACCTGGTCGAAGGTGCCCTCGCCCAGCTGGTGGTGGTAGTTGTTGATCTGCCGCGCGCGCTTGGCGGCGACGATCACCAGCGCGTAGCGCGAGTCGACGTTGTCGAGCAGCTCGTCAATGCGGGGATGGATCACGGGCGGGCATGGTACCTGCCGCCGCGAGGGCTTCGCGGACGATCCCCTCGAGCTCGTTTAGCGCCCGCTCGAGCTCGTCGTTCACGATCGTGTGCTGGAACTCCGGCCCGAGCGCAAGCTGCTGCTCGGCGACGTCGAGCCGCTCGTCGATCTCCCCTTCGCTCTCGGTCGCACGCGAGCGCAGGCGTTGCTCGAGCTCCTCGCGGCTCGGCGCGGTCACGAAGATGGTGACGGCGCCGGGCACCCGGCTCCGCACCGCGAGCGCGCCGCCGGTCTCGATCTCCAGCAGCGGCGAGTGGCCGTCGGCGGCGATCCGATCGAGCTCCGACCAGAGCGTCCCCGAGCGGTAGCCCTCGCCCCACGGCAGCTCGACCCACTCGAGGAAGCCGCCGGCGGCGAGCTTCTCGTCGAATTCTTCCTCGCTCAGGAACCAGTAGTCGCGGCCGTTCACCTCGCCGGGGCGGCGGGGCCTCGTCGTCGCGGAGACGGCCAGCTCCAGCTCGGGCACACGCTCGACGAGCAGCTTCGCGAGCGTGCTCTTGCCCTCCCCCGAGGTGCCCGTAACTACGAAGACCGGTCGGTCAGCGGTTGAAGAGGCCAATGAGCTCCGCCCGCTGACGGTCGGACAACCCGCCGACGGTCTTCGACTGGCTGATCCGGCACTGATTGAGGAAGCGGGCGGCCTTCACGCGGCCGAACTTCGGCACCGCCATCAGCATGTCGAAGACCTTCGCCGTCGAGACGTACTCAGGTGGGTCGCTCAGGATCTCTTCGATGCGGGCATCGCCGGACTTGAGGTCCTTCTTGAGCTGCGCCCGGCGGACACGGATGTCGTTCGCCCGCTTGAGAGCTTCCATCCGTTGGTCGAGGGAGCGGAGCGGCGCCTGTGCCTGAGTCTTGAGCGCGGCCACGGCGGGGGATACTAACAAGCTCGCCGTTGGGGTCAACCCGACAACTTTAGGCCTGTATGCAGGGGTTTTTCCGACGTGAGTCTCGACTCAGGGTCGAGGGTCGGCTCCCTGGCAGCATGGGCTGCGCCGACCGCGTTGTCCGCGTTGGCAAAGCCGGCGGCCGCGAGCTCGGCACCGAGCTCAGACCGGATGCGGGCGGCCGCGCCCGGGTTCGAGAAGAGCGCCGTGCCGACCGCGACGTCGCTCGCGCCGGCCGCGAGAAGCTCGAGCGCATGCCTGCCGGTGGCGACGCCGCCCATGCCGACGATCGGCAGGCGCGCGGCGCGGAAGCAGGTGTGGACCGCCGCGAGCGCCAGCGGCCGGAGCGCGGGCCCCGAGAGGCCGCCCGTCGCGCGCTCGAGCACCGGCCGGAGCGTCCGCTCGTCCAGCGCGAGCCCCCTGACGGTGTTCACGAGGCTGAGCCCGTCGGCACCCGCCGCCTCGGCTGCCCGGGCCGCGGCGGCGAGGTCGGCGACGGCCGGCGAGAGCTTCGCGTACAGCGGCTTGTCCGTGACCGCCCGCACCGCGGCCACGACCTCGCCGACGTTCCCGGGCACCTCGTCGACGTTCGGGCAGGAGAGGTTGAGCTCCAGGGTCTCGACCTCGACGCGGGCGGCGAGGCGCTCGACGACGCGGACGTAGTCCAGCGTCTCGAAGCCCCCGACGGAGACCCAGAGCGGGATCCCGAGCGCGGCCAGCCGCGGCAGGTGCCCCGCGAGGAACGCGTCGATGCCGGGGTTCACGAGGCCGATCGCGTTGAGCATCCCGACCTCGGTCTCGGCGATCCTCACGGGCGCGTTGCCCTCGCGGGGAAGCGGCGTGACCGTCTTCGTCACGTAGGCGTCGAGCGTCCTTGGGACGTCCGGCGCCGTCAGCGCGTCGAGGCAGCCGCTGGCGTTAAGCAGGCGCATCACGGTCACCTCCCGTGCGGCTCGTGCGCGCGAGCCGTGAAACGCCGCTGTCGCAAGGACGCAGGGAGCGTTCATAGCCGGAGGCTACGGGCGCGACTGAGGACGCCGCGAGAGCGAGCGTTGCAGCGCCCTTGCGTGTGCGAGACGCGCGGGAGGGGGCCGTCGACAAGACGGGCCCTTCTACGCACAGCCGTTTCAGCTGTCCGCCGATCTCCACCACGCAGCCGTAGCAGGCGCCGTAGCCGCAGGCCATCGGCGCCTCCCAGGCGAGCTGGGCGCCGGGGCTGAGGCGGCGGACGGCCTCGAGCATCGGCTCCGGGCCGCACGCGAGGACGTCGCGGCCGGCGGGCATCGCCTCGGTGACGTAGGTCGGCTCGAGCACGACCTCGGCGACCGGCACCAGCCCCGCGGCCTCCGCGTGCCACGCCGAGCGGAAGCCCAGAACCGCCGGCGGGCCGCCGAGCCGCTCGGAGAGGTACGGGAACGGCGCCACGCCGATCCCGCCGCCGACGAGCAGGGGCCGCTCGACGTCGAGCCTGAAGCCGTTGCCGAGCGGGCCGAGGATCCCGATCCGCTCGCCGGGGTCGAGGGAGCAGAGCGCGCGCGTCCCGGGCCCGACCGGGTCGATCAGGAACGCGAGCTCGCCGCGCGGGGCGAGGCAGAGGCTCATCGGCCGGGGCAGCAGGCGGCCCGGTGCCTCCAGCATGAAGAACTGCCCTGGAATGCCAGGGTCGAGCCCGCCCCGCTCTAAGCGCAGGAGCGTGTACGGGCCGATCTGTTCCGCCCCCTCGACACGAACGCGTTCGCGCATCATCAGGGACCTCTTCCAGCCATGGACATGGCACAGCGAGCCGCCGGAGCCGGGCTTCGCCCGGCGCAGGCAAGCAACCAGCGGCCTTGCCTGAGGCCAGAAGGAGGGGGTTCGTGGGGGAACCATGGGTTCCCCCACGCTTCTCTACGCGCTTCGCGCGTGAGCATCGATCCGCTCCTGGAGGCTGAGCGCGACCTCGTCGCGGGCGTGGGCGATCGCCTCCACCGCGGCAGCCGCGCCGGAGATCGTCGTGATACACGGCACGCGGGCGGCGAGGGCGGCCTCGCGGATCCGGTAGCCGTCGGTGCGGGCGCCCGAGCCCTGGGGCGTGTTGATCACTAGGTCGCAGCGGCCGCGGCGGACGAGGTCGACGACGCTCGGGCCCTCGCCCTCCTCGGTCACTTTGCGCACGTACTCGACGGCCAGGCCGGCGCCGGCGAGCCTACGGGCCGTGCCGCCCGTCGCGAGCAGGCGGAAGCCGAGGCCCGCGAGCGCCTGCGCCACCGGCAGCACCAGCTGCTTGTCCTCGTCGCGGACAGAGAGGAACGCTGTGCCGCTCGACGGCAGGCGCCGCCCGGCGGCGCGCTCGGCCTTGGCGAAGGCGGTGGGCAGGTCGGAGGCGCTCGCCATCACCTCGCCGGTCGAGCGCATCTCCGGCCCGAGCACAGGGTCGGCGCCGGGGAAGCGCGGGAAGGGCAACACCGCCGCCTTCACGTGATACGCGGGCGCGGAGCGCGGTGGCGGTCCCTCGGACAGCTCCAGCTCAGACAGTTGCGCGCCCGCGGCAAGGCGGCACGCTGCCTCGACGAGGTTGACGCCGATCGCCTTGCTCGCGAAGGGGACCGTGCGCGAGGCGCTGGGGTTCGCCTCGAGCACGTAGAGCTCGCCGTCGGCCAGCGCGAGCTGGACGTTGAGCAGCCCGACGACGCCGAGGGCCGGCCCGAGCCGCCGCACCGCGTGCGCGACCGCGCGCCGCTCCGAGCGCGTGAGCGAGGGCGGCGGCAGGACGCAGCTCGAGTCGCCCGAATGGACGCCCGCCTCTTCGACGTGCTGCATCACCGCGGCGACGAAGGTCTGGGCGCCGTCGCAGAGCGCATCCACGTCGATCTCGACCGCGTTCTCGAGGAAGCGGTCGACGAGCAGTGATCCTGGAACGCCTAGGGTGGCGGCCTCCTGCACGGACTCGGCGTCGTAGCAGATGCGCATGCTTCGTCCCCCGAGGACGTAGCTTGGCCTGACGAGCACCGGGTAACCGATCCGCTCTGCGACCTCGACCGCCTCGGCGGCGCTCGACGCCGTACCCCAGGGCGGCACCGCGATCCCGAGCCCCTCGCACAGCGCTGCGAACCGCTCGCGGTCCTCGGCCAGGTCGACCGCCTCGAACGGCGTCCCGAGGATGCGGAAGCCGGCGGCTTCGATCGCCCGCGCCAGCTTCAGCGGCGTCTGCCCGCCGAACTGGATCACGATGCCCTCGGGCTGCTCGCGCTCGCAGACGGCGAGGACCTCCTCGGCGCCGAGCGGCTCGAAGTACAGCCGGTCCGAGGTGTCGTAGTCGGTCGAGACGGTCTCCGGGTTGCAATTGACCATCACGGCCTCGTAGCCGAGCTCGCGGAAGCTCTGCGCCGCGTGGACGCAGCAGTAGTCGAACTCGATCCCCTGGCCGATCCGGTTCGGGCCCGAACCCAAGATCACGACCGAGCCGCCCGGCGGCACGCTCTCGTCGGCCTCGCCCCAGGTCGAGTAGAGGTAGTTCGAGCTCGCCTCGACCTCCGCGGCGCACGAGTCGACGCGGCGGTAGCTCGGCCGCACCCCCCAGGCGCGCCTGCTCGCGCGGGCGGCCTCCTCGCTGACGCCGCAGGCCCGCGCGACGGCCTCGTCCGGGTGCCCGAGGCGCTTGAGCCGCAGCCAGTCGTCCGCGACGAGGTCGTCCAGGCGCTGCGGGTCGAGCCGGAGCCGCTCCAGCTCCGCGCGGAACCACGGGTGCACGCCCTGGGGCAGCTCCTCGAGCGAGGCCCACGGGGTCTCCGCCCCGCCGTCGAGCTCACGCGAGCGCAGCGCCTTCGCCAGCGCCTCGGTGAACGTGCGCCCGATGCCCATCGCCTCGCCGACGGACTTCATCTGCGTGCCGAGGGTCGTGTCCGCGCCGGGGAACTTCTCGAACGCGAAGCGCGGCACCTTGACCACCACGTAGTCGAGCGTGGGCTCGAAGCTCGCCGGCGTGGTTCCCGTGAGGTCGTTCGGGATCTCGTCGAGCGTGTAGCCGACCGCGAGCTTCGCGGCCACCTTCGCGATCGGGTAGCCGGTCGCCTTCGAGGCCAGCGCCGATGAGCGCGAGACGCGCGGGTTCATCTCGATCACCCGCACGTCGCCGCTCTCGCGGTCGCGCGCGAACTGGATGTTCGAGCCGCCGCACTCGACGCCGACGGCGCGGATCACGGCCGCGGCGGCGTCGCGCAGCTCCTGGTACGCCTCGTCGGAGAGCGTCATCTGCGGCGCGACCGTGACCGAGTCGCCCGTGTGAACCCCCATCGGGTCGAGGTTCTCGATCGAGCAGACGACGACCACGTTGTCGCTGCGGTCGCGGATCACCTCGAGCTCGAACTCGTCCCAGCCCGTCAGGTTCTCCTCGACCAGCACCTGGTGGACCGGGCTCTCTCGCAGGGCCCGGTCGAGGAGAGTCTCCAGTTGCCTGCGCGAGTGCGCGGTGCCCCCGCCGTGCCCTCCAAGGGTGAAGGCGGGCCGCAAGATGACCGGGAACGAGAGCTCCCGCGGGAGATCCGCGGCCGACGTGACGACCAGCGACTCCGGAACCTTCAGCCCCGCGGCGCGCACGGTCTCGCGGAAGCGCTCGCGGTCCTCCGCGCGTCGGATCACCTCCGGCGGCGCGCCGATCAGCTCGACGCCGAACGCGTCGAGCGCACCGGTCTCCTCGAGCTCGAGCGCGAGGTTGAGGGCCGTCTGGCCGCCCATCGTCGGCAGCAGCGCGTCGGGCCGCTCGCGACCAAGCACGTCGGCGACGCCCTCGAGGTCGAGCGGCTCGAGGTAGGTGCGGTCGGCGAACCCGGGGTCGGTCATGATCGTGGCCGGGTTCGAGTTGACGACGATCGTGCGGAAGCCGTCCTCGCGCAG
>JBKPFI010000347.1:0-5023 GCA_046728775.1 Actinomycetota bacterium
CTACCTGCTCGAGCTCGAGCCGGACCGGGCCGAGGGCCGCTCCTGGTACGGCGCGCCCGGCGCCGCCGAGCTGATCGAGTGGGCGCCGGTGCTGAACCGCGCGGGCGTGCGCTGCTCTTCGGTGCGGGTCGCACAGGCCTACCTCGAGCTCGCGGTCTTCCTGCGGGCGCTCGCGGGGCTCGACGACGCGGCCAGGATCCGCTTGGCGCCGGACCGCTCGGTGCTCTGGGCCGGGCTCTTCGACCTGCGCGAGAACCTGCTCGGCCGCGCGGTCGAGGACCTCCGCGCGCTTGCCGCCTGAAGCCCGGCTGACGGTAGTCGGCTCGGTCAACCTCGACCTGGTCGCGCGAAGCGAGCGGCTGCCGCGCCCGGGCGAGACGCTCACCGACGCGACCTTCGCGCGCCATCCGGGCGGCAAGGGCGCGAACCAGGCCGTCGCCGCCGCCCGGCTCGGTGCACGAGTGCGGCTCGTCGGCGCGGTCGGCGAGGACGTCTGGGCCGAGGAGGCGCTCGCAGGACTGCGCGAGGCGGGTGTGGAGACGATTCTCCAGCGCAGCGGGCAGACCGGCGTCGCGCTCATCGTGGTCGACGACCAGGGCGAGAACACAATCGTGGTCGCACCGGGAGCCAACGCGGGCCTGCGCGACCCGCCCGCCTCCGGGGCCGTCCTGTGCCAGCTCGAGATCCCGGTCGAGGCGGTCGTTACTGCCGCGGCGCAGGCGGAGCGCTTCTTCCTCAACGCGGCCCCGGCCAAGCCGATCCCACGCGAGCTGGTCCGCGCGGCCGAGCTGGTGGTCGTGAACCGCTACGAGCTCGAGGCGCTGCCCGAGCAACCCCGTCTCGCCGCGCTCAAGCTCGGCGAGGAGGGCGCGGTGCTGCTCGAGGGTGGGGAGGAGGTCGCCAGCGCGGCCGCTCCGCGGGTCGCGGCCGTGGACGGCACCGCCGCCGGCGACGCGTTCACCGCTTGCCTGGTCGTCTCGCTGCTCGAGGGGCGTGACCCCGAAGAGGCCCTTCGCCGTTCGTGCGCGGCCGGGGCGCTCGCCGCTTCTCGCGAGGGAGCGCAACCGTCGCTTCCGACCGCGAGCGAGGTCGACGCGCTCCTCGATCGGTCATAGAGATACGCCGCCCAATCGTCCAGAAAGGAGGAGGCTCATGCCCTTCGGCTTCGCTCGAAGGACGCGGCCGACAGCGCCGACTGCTCCAGCGGGACGCAGACGGCGCTCCTGCCGGGGAACGACGTGTTCGGCCACGGCACCCACACCGCGGGGACGATCGCGGCGGCACAGAACGGGGTCGGGATCGTCGGCGTGGCGCCGAACGTGCGCATCGCCGGGACGCACGATCACGAACGCATGCGCCGTCGTTCCGGTCGAAGTACCCGGAGTCGTGGGCGTGAGCGCCGACGGGAACCTCGTCATCAGGTCGTTCTACTCGAGCTCTGGGACAGGTGTGATCAACGTCACCGCTCCCAATGGCGACTCGAGGCTTCAGCGGACCGCCGAGGCACCGAACGGCCGCGTGCTCTCGAGCGTGCCGGGCGGCGGCTGGGCCTACGCGCAGGGAACCTCGATGGCAACCCCGCACGTGACCGGTGTAGCCGCGCTCCTGGAGAGCCGGTAGGGACATCTCTCGCCGAGCCGGGTGACCGCGTTGCTGGAACAGACGGCGGCCACAACTCGTGGTATGGCAAGGGCCAGGTGAACGCGTTCAGCGCGGTCGGGACCGGGCACTAGCCCGACCGAGCATCCACCACCGAAGCAGGGCCGGCACATGCCGGCCCTGCTGCCCTTTACGGTCTCCACCGTGAATCCGACCCCCATCCTGCTCGACTGCGACCCTGGCCACGACGACGCGATCGCGCTCCTGCTTGCGCTCGGCAGCCCGGAGGTCGAGCTGCGCGGTGTCACCACCGTGGCGGGCAACCAGACTCTCGAGAAGACGACGGCGAACGCCCTCCGGGTGCTCGAGCTGGCGGGACGGACGGACGTGCCGGTCGCAACGGGGTCGGCGAGGCCGCTCGTGCGCGAACTCCACGTGGCGTCGAACGTCCACGGGGAGACGGGCCTCGACGGTCCGGACCTGCCGCCGCCGCGGGCGGAGCCGACCGGGCAGCACGCCGTCGACTTCCTCGCCGAGCGCCTGGACGGTGCGACCCTCGTCGCCACAGGGCCGCTCACGAACGTCGCGCTCCTGTTGGCCCGCTACCCGGAGGCACGGCCGGAGCGCATCGTCCTGATGGGCGGCGCGATCGCCGAAGGCAACGTCACGCCCGCGGCCGAATTCTACATCTGGGCGGACCCGGAGGCCGCCGCTCGCGTCTTCGGCAGCGGCCTCGCTGTGACAATGGTCGGCCTGGACGTGACGCACCGCGCGCTGGTGACGAGGGCGCATGCGGAGCAGCTGCGCGAGGCCGGCCGCGTCGGCAGGGCAGTGGCGGAGCTGCTCGACTTCTACGGCGTCTTCCACCGCGAGGTCTACGGCTTCGACGGCTCGCCCGTGCACGACGTGGCGGCGCTCGCGCACGTGATCGACCCCACGCTGCTCGAGCTCGAGCAGCTGAACGTGCGCGTCGAGTGCGAGTCGGAGCTCTGCCGCGGCCGGACGGTCGTCGACGTCTGGCGCCGCACCGGCCTCGAGCCGAACGCGCATGTCGCGGTCGGAATCGACTCCGAGCGGTTCCTGGGGCTGCTGCTCGAGCGTCTTTCCCGGCTAGGCTAGAGGGGTGATCGTCGCGTCGCTCTGGCCCTTCCTGATCCCGATCATCATCCTCGCGGGGCTGCTCCTGCTGCTGCTCGCGCTGAACCTGCTCGCGCGCGTGGAGGGCGGCCGGTACGTGCGCCCGCTCGCCACGGCGATGATGAAGGTGCCGTTCCTGAAACGCTGGCTGCAGAAGGCCTCCCGCGCCAACCTCGAGCGCAAGAACCCCGAGCTGGCGAGTGCGATGGCGAAGCTCGAGCGCAGCGGCGTCCAGAACGACCCGCAGCGTGCGCAGGCGGCTCTTTCGCGCCTCTCCGCCGGGGAGCGGCGCGCCTGGCTCGAGGCGGCCGGCGAGCAGGGCGCGATGCCCGAGCCGATGAACCGCCAGCAGCGCCGCCAGGCGCAGAAGCTGAAGAAGCGCCGCTAGGGCGCGCGCGAGTTCCAGCCGAGGCAAGCCGGCCCGCGGGAATCGTGGGCATAGAACGGCCGCGAGATCGCGTACCTCGGTCCCAGCAGGTTGTCGCTCGTCCCCGCCGGCGGCGGAACGCCGCGCACGCTGAGCGCCGACACCGACGCAGCGGCCTGGGCGCCTGACTCGCGGCGCCTGGCGTTCCCCGGCGAGCTCGACGTCGCGGGCTCGGCCCGGCTCACCGTCCAGAACGAGGATGGATCCGGCCGCCGCGGCTTCGGCGAGCGGCGGCCGATCTACACGCTCTCCTGGTCGGCCGACGGCAAGAGGCTGCTGTACTCGACGAACGCGCCCTGGGAAACGGAGCGGGACACCGGCCGCATACGCCGTCGACGCCCCCACCGGGGCCGACGCCGTCGTCGCTCGAGGCGTCGACCCTGCGTGGTCGCACGACGGGAGACTCCTCTCGTTCGTCCGGCGCGTAAAGGGGCGCATGACGCTGTACGTGCTCGGCCACGAAGTGCGGCACCTGCTTCGCAGCGGCGACGGCTTCACCTTCGCGCACGCATGGTCGAGGAGCGGTCACCGCCTCGCGTTCGCCGCGACGAACCGAATCGGGCAGTTCCGAATCTACGTCTACGACGCCGACGGATCGGCCGCGCCCCGGCCGCTCACCAGCTTGCGGTACGGCCCCGTCGTGGACATCGCCTAGTCTCCGGCCGGGCACAGGCTCCTGTTCGAGCGCATGGCCGGCTGAGGCCCGAAGGGGTCGGCGCCGCGGCGTCGAAGCAGGCGCGAGATGGCGCGCCGTCGGAAGAGACGCACGTTGAAGCCGCGCATGCCCTCGCGCGCGAAGCGCAGGAAACGCGCGCGCAAGAAGGCGCGGGCCCACGGCCATCAGCACCCCGAGCTGATCGGGCTCGGCCTCGTCGCGCTGGGCCTGTTCCTGGCCTCGGTGATCTGGGCCGGCTGGAACGGGGGCTACGTCGGCGGCTGGATCGGTGACGGGCTCGAGGCGGTGATCGGCGCCGCCACGCTCGCGCTACCGGCCGCGCTCGTGATCGTCGGGGCGCTGATGGTCGCCCGCAGCGACCTCGTCGGCGTGCGGCCGTTTCGCACCGGGCTCGTGGTGATCTCCTGCGGCCTGATGATCACGCTCGGCAAGGACCAGGGGGGCTACCTCGGCACGCTGCTCGGCGGCGGCCTCGCGCTCGCGATCGGCCAGACCGGCGTCGCGATCGCCGGCATCCTCACGCTCCTCGTCGGCGCCCTGCTCGTCAGCGGTGCGTCGATCGGCGCGCTGCTGCGCGACTCCACGTCACGTTCGCGCGACGCCTGGTCGCGGCGCCGCGATCGGCAGCGGGTCGAAGCGGCGCCGAGGCTGCAGGTGATCGAAGGCGCCGCGCCCGCTCCTCGACAGCCGGTCGCGCCCCCGGTGGACGTGGTCGCCGAGTTCCCCGAGCTCGTCTCCGAGGCCGAGCCGACGCCGTTGCCGGTGCCCGTGCGCCACGAGGACGAGCCCGACCAGGACAGCCTCTTCGACGTCACGTCGGAGGGCGCGATGGAGTATCGCCTCCCGGACCGCTCGCTGCTGCGTATCTCGGCGCCCGGAGCCGGCCCCGACCGTGACCACTCGGCCCGCGTCGCCGAGGCGCTCGTCCAGACGCTCGCCAACTTCGGGGTCGACGCGACAGTGATCGGCCAGATCTCGGGGCCGCGCGTCACCCGCTACGAGCTCCAGCTCGCCCCGGGCACGAAGGTCTCGAAGGTCGCGGGCCTGAAGGACGACCTCTCCTACGCGCTCGCGACAACGGAGATCCGGATCCTCGCGCCGATCCCCGGCAAGCAGGCGGTCGGCGTCGAGCTGCCGAACACCAGCCCGAACCTCGTCACCCTCGGCGACATCTACGACGACCT
>JBKPFI010000343.1:0-3561 GCA_046728775.1 Actinomycetota bacterium
CCGGAGTTCATCCAGGCCCGGCACGAAGAGATGGCCGCGTTCATGGCCTGCGGGCACGCGAAGTTCACCGGCGACGTCGGCGTCTGCATCGCCACCTCCGGCCCCGGCGCGATCCACCTCCTGAACGGGCTCTACGACGCGAAGCTCGACCACGCTCCCGTCGTCGCGATCGTCGGCCAGCAGAAGCGGATGTCGCTCGGCGCCGAGTACCAGCAGGAGGTCGACCTGCAGGTCCTCTTCAGCGACGTCTCGGAGTTCGTGCAGGTCTGCATGGAGCCGGCCCAGGCGCGGCACCTGGTCGACCGGGCTGTCCGCATCGCGCTCGACCGGCGCGCGGTCTGCACCGTGATCGTCCCCGGCGACGTGCAGGAGGAGAAGGCGGTCGAGTCGCCGCCGCGGGAGCACGGCGCCGTCTTCTCAAGCGTCGGCTACTCGAGGCCGCGGATCCTGCCGCAGGAGGGCGACCTCGAGCGCGCCGCCGAGGTGCTGAACGCCGGCAGCAAGGTCGCGATGCTCGTCGGCCAGGGCGCCGCGGGTGCCACCGACGAGGTCGTCGAGACCGCCGAGCTGCTCGGCGCCGGAGTCGCGAAGGCGCTGCTCGGCAGGGCCGTCCTGCCCGACGATCTCCCCTTCGTGACCGGCTCGATCGGGCTCCTCGGCACGACCGCCAGCTACGAGCTGATGGAGAACTGCGACACGCTCCTGATGGTCGGCACCAGCTTCCCGTACTCGGAGTGGCTGCCGCAGGAGGGCCATGCGCGCGCGGTCGAGATCGACATCGACGCTAGCCGGGTCGGAACCCGTTACCCCGTCGAGGTGCCGCTCGTCGGTGATGCGCGGGAGACGCTGCGCGGCCTGATCCCGAAGCTCGAGCGCAAGCAGGACCGCTCGTGGCGCGAGGAGGTCGAGCGTCAGGTCGACGAGTGGTGGCGTGTGGTCGAGGCGCGGGCGATGCAGGACGGTGACCCGATGAACCCGCAGCGGGTCGTGCACGAGCTCTCGCAGCGCCTGCCCGCCGACGCGATCCTCGCGGCGGACTCCGGCTCCTCGACGAACTGGTGGGCGCGGCAGCTGCGGCTCAAGAAGGACAATCTCGCCTCGCTCTCGGGCACGCTCGCGACGATGGGGGCGGGCGTCCCGTACGCGATCGCGGCCAAGTTCGCGTACCCGCATCGCCCGGTGATCGCGTTCGTCGGCGACGGCGCCTTCCAGATGAACGGGATGAACGAGCTGATCACGGTCAAGCGCTACGCGGACCGCCTGCGCGGAGGCCTGGTCTTCTGCGTCTTCAACAACCAGGACCTGAACCAGGTGACGTGGGAGCAGCGCGTGCTCGCAGGCGACCCGAAGTTCCCTGGCACGCAGTGGATCCCGGACTTCCCGTACGCGCGCTACGCCGAGCTGCTCGGGTTCGAGGGGATCTACTGCGACGACGGCGAGCAGGTCGGCGCCGCATGGGACCAGGCGCTGCGGGCGGAAAGGCCGTGCGTGCTCGAGGTCAAGGTCGACCCCGAGATCCCGCCGCTGCCGCCGCACATCCGGGTCGAGCAGGCCGAGAAGATGGCGAAGGCGATGGTGAAGGGAGACCCCGAGCGGGCAGGCGTGATGCAGAAGTCGCTCGTGGGCAAGCTGGCGGAGTTCAAGGAGTCGCTCCCGGGCCGTAAGTAGCGTGGCCGTCGCGACACGAAGCGGCGTCTCCGTCGAGCGGCTCTCGGTCGCCGCGTACGCGATACCGACCGACGGGCATGAGTCCGACGGGACGCTCGAGTGGGACTCGACCACGATCGTCGTCGTCCACGCGCACGCGGCCGACGAGGCCGGTCTCGGCTACACCTACGCGCCGGCCGCCGCGGGCAAGCTCGTGGAGAAGAAGCTCGTGCCCCTCGCGGAGGGCGCGGACGCGCTGGCGCCCGCTGCCGCGTGGGAGGCGATGGCGCGCTCGCTGCGCAACGCGGGGCGCCCTGGGATCGGCTTCTGCGCGCTCGCTGCGGTCGACACCGCACTTTGGGACCTGAAGGCGCGGCTGCTCGGCCTGCCGCTGGTCGACGTCCTGCCGCGCGTGCACGACGCGGTGCCGGTCTACGGCAGCGGCGGCTTCTGCTCGTACCCGCTCGAGGGGCTGCGCGAGCAGCTGCGCGGCTGGGTCGAGGCCGGCATCCCGCGCGTGAAGATGAAGATCTCCCGCGAGCCGGAGCGCGACCCCGAGCGCCTCGACGCGGCACGGCAGGCGATCGGCGACGAGGCCGAACTGTTCGTCGACTCAAATGGGGCGCTGAGCCCGAAGCAGGCGCTCGGCTGGGCGGAGCGGCTCCGGCACGAGTGGGGCGTCTCGTGGTTCGAGGAGCCCGTGTCGTCCGCGGATCGCGACGGCCTGCGGCTCGTGCGCGAGAACGGGCCGGGGGGCCTCGACATCGCGGCCGGCGAGTACGCGTACGTCCTTGCCGACTTCCGCAACCTCGTCGGGGCGGTCGACTGTCTCCAGGCCGACGTCACCCGCTGCGGGGGGATCACCGGCCTGCTCGCTGCCGCCGCGCTCGCCCGGGCGCACGGCCTCGACCTCTCCGGCCACTGCGCGCCGCAGCTCTCGGCGCACGCGCTCTGCGCGGTGCCGAACCTGCGGCACCTCGAATACTTCCACGACCACGTCCGCGTCGAGTCGCTCCTCTTCGACGGCGTGCTCGAGCCGGTCGACGGCTCGCTGCGCCCCGACCGCTCGCGGTCCGGCAACGGGCTCGAGCTGAAGAGCTCCGACGCGGAGCGATACGCCGTATGACGGGCGACGCCAAGGAGCTCGCGAACGACCTCGAGCGGGCGATCGACGGCGAGGTGCGCTTCTCGAACGGCGACCGCGCGCTCTACGCGACGGGCGGCTCGAACTACCGCCAGCTCCCGATCGGCGTCGTCATCCCGCGCTCGCTCGACGACGTCGTCGAGACGGTCAGGCTCTGCCGCCAGTACCAGGCGCCGGTGCTCTCGCGCGGCGGCGGCACGAGCCTCGCGGGCCAGTGCTGCAACGTCGCGGTCATGATCGACTTCTCGAAGTACCTGAACCGCGTGCTCGAGGTCGACCCCGAGCGCAGGCTCGCTCGCGTCGAGCCCGGCACGATCCTCGACCACCTGCGCGAGCAGGCCGAGCAAGACCATCAGCTCACCTACGGGCCCGACCCCTCGACCCACACGCACTGCACGCTCGGCGGGATGATCGGCAACAACTCCTGCGGCGTCCGCTCGGTGATGACGCAGTTCTCCGGCCCGGGGCCGCGAACCTCCGACAACGTCGCCGAGCTCGACGTCCTGCTCTACGACCGCCGGCGGCTGCGCGTGCGCGAGGGCACCTCCGGCGACGCGGAGATCGACCGTCGGCTGACGGAGCTGCGCGACCGGCATGCCGACCAGATCCGTGCCCGCTACCCCGACATTCCGCGGCGCGTTTCCGGCTACAACCTCGACGACCTGCTTCCCGAGAAGGGCTTCGACGTGGCGGCGGCGCTGACGGGAACGGAGAGCACCTGCGTGACCGTGCTCGAGGCCACGGTCCACCTCGTGCACAGCCCTCCGCAC
>JBKPFI010000268.1:0-5208 GCA_046728775.1 Actinomycetota bacterium
GCTTCGGATCCGGCAGCTCGCCGTCGGCCACGTGCAGGTCGGTGCGGCAGACGCCGCAGGCGCGGACCCGCAGCAGCACCTGGCCCGGGCGCGGGGCCGGCTCCGGCAGCTCGCGCTCGGCCAGCGCGTACCCCACCACCTCGAGCACCATCGCCCGCATTGGTGGCACCCTAGGGGATCGCCGAAGCCATCACCGTGCTCGTCGACGCCCGCAACGTGCTGCGCTCGCAGTGGCCGAACGTGCCAGAGGAAGAGCTCGTCGAGCGTGCCCGCCGCTGGGCGGAGCGGCACGGGCACCGGCTCGTGCTCGTCTTCGACGGCAGGGCGCCGGGCGGGATCGTCGGCTCCGAACGCCTCGACGTGCGGACGACGCTCGTCGGTTCGGGCGCCGAGAGCGCCGACGACTGGCTGATCCGCGAAGCCCCGACGCAGCCGGGTGCCTGGCTCGTCACCTCCGACCGCGCCCTCCGCGACGCTGCGGCAGCGCGGGCGTCGCGGGTGATCGGCGGGGGCGCATTCCTGCGTGAGCTCGACGAATGAGCAGTCGTTCACGCGCAGCCGCGGCCGGAGCCCTCGCGGCCACGATCTGGGGCCTCGCCGAACCGCTCGACCAGCGCCTCCTGCACTACGACTACTCCGACGTCGCGCTGCTCGGGAAGGCGGTGACGCGCGGGCCGCGCTGGCGGCTCGCGGGATTCGCACTCCATGCCCTCAACGGGGCCGTCTTCGGGCTCGTCTTCGACGAGGTCGCGCGGCGGCTTCCCTTCCCGCCGCGTCGCCTGGCCGTCGCGATGGCGCTCGGCGAGCACGTCGCGCTCTACCCGCTCGGGGCGGTTGTCGACCGCCGGCACCCGGCCCGCGGCGAGCCCGGTCTGCCGCGACTCGTCTGGAACGGTCGCGCCTACGCACAGGCGACCTGGCGGCACCTGCTCTTCGGGCTCGTGCTCGGGCGAACCGCGCGCTAGCCGGTGTTCGCCGCGACGAACGCGGCGACGTCGCGGATCTCCTGCGGTGACAGCTGTCCCGAGAAGCTGGGCATGCCGCCGCCGCCCGCTTCCACCTTGGCCCGCACCGTCTCGTAGGTCGGGCGCAGCGCGTCGAGGTTGGGGCCGGCGACGCCGGTGGAGCCTGCGGCCTTCAGGGTGTGGCAGGCGCCGCAGCCGGCGTCGGAGAAGACGGCGCGGCCGGCCGCTGCGTGCGCGTTCGCCGGAATGGCGACAGGCACCGACCTCGCCGGGCCGGACGCCGACGCCGGCGTGGTCCGATAGAGCCAAAGCGCGCTCGTGTACCAGACTCCGATCAGCAGCGCGAACAGCAGCCCGCCGGCGAGCGGCAGCACCGGGCGTGGGAAGCGATGCAGCCGGACGATCGTCACCTTCGACGCGTAGGCGCCGTAGACCGCGCAGCCGAGCAGCGAGTGGGCGAAGACGCGCGTGCTCGGGTCGCGGAAGCCGAGCTTGAAGATGCAGTGGTAGGCCACCGGCAACGTGAGGACGAAGGTGAGGCGACCCGTCCAGCGGTGCACCGGGTTGACCCACGCCGGTTTCCTCCACGGGAGCTTGCGGAAGATCCACGCCGCGGTGAGGAGCTGGAGACAGGCGAGCACGACCACCGCCGTCGCGAAGCCGGCCTTCAGGTGGAGCGGATCGTTGAAGAAGAGCCGGAAGTACCCCTTCGACCGCGGCTCGTGGCGGGCGAGTAGCCCGGCGGTCAGCGAGGCGACTGCAAAGGCGGCCAGCGGAGCGGCGAGCCACCCGTACGAGCGCGGCGCGGCGACGGCCTCCATGCGGCAATCGAACAGGACCGGCTTCGGCCGATCAAGGCTCAGCCGCCGGTCGCGGAGAAATGCTGGTAGTCCGGCGAGCCCGTCCAGCGGCCGCCCCACTGCCAGCCCACCGCGCCAAACGCCCGCACGAGGAGCCCGCCCGGTACCGCCATCCCGGGGCGCCGCCACGAGCGGTCGAGGTACGCCCGGCCCGCGCGAGGGTGGACGCGGCCGCGGTCGAGGTACGGGTTCTCGACCGGGTTCACGTCGATCGCCAGCCCGTAGGCGTGGGACGACCAGCGCTTCGGGCCCGCCGCGATCGCGTAGCGGCAGTTGAACGCGGCGGTGTTGTCGGCGGCCAGCGAGCGCTCGTCGTTGCCGCCGTAGGCGTCGATTGGCTGCATGCGCCGGATCGGGAACCGCGCGGCGTAAAGGCGCGAGAAGACCTGCACCAACGGCTGCACCGCACGCAGGTTCACGACGAGCGTCCCGGTGTGCGCTCGCCGGTCGAACCCCCAGTAGCTGAGGCGAAGCCGTCGGAGCTGCGCGGGCGCGACCGGGCAGCCGCGGTGCCAGGAGTGCGGTAGCTGCGACGCGGTCACCCGCGAGACCGAATGCGCGAAGGGCGGCGCCTGGAGCGCAAGGGCGACGAGCAGGAGCGCAGCCATAGCCTAGAGGCTCCCACAGAATGACTCACGCGCTGGCTGGACGCGATGGAGGAGTGCGAGGCAAGGACGCAAACGCATACGCGTTCCAGCATCACGTGAGGAGGCGGGCGCAACCGAGGACGCGGCCTCGCGCCCTCCAGCGCGGCCAGACGGCCCGTGCTCATTGTGTGGGAGTCTCTTAGTGTGCAGGCCGATGAGGTGGCTCGTCCCCCCGCTCGCCGCCCTGGCCGTGACGGTCTCGGCGGCGGCGCACGGCAACCGCGCTGCCGCCTGCGGGCCCACGCTCCCAGCACAGCTCGAGACCGGCGCTGCCACGCAGATCGTCACCGTGGTTGCCCGCACCCGCGCCTCGACGCGGGGGACGCTTCACCTCTGGCAAAAGCGCGCGGGCTGCTGGCGCCCAGCGGCGGCGCCTTGGACGGCATGGCTCGGCCAGCGCGGCACCTCACCCGCCAAGCGCGAGGGTGACCGCCGCACGCCGGCCGGAGTGTTCGGCTTCGCGCGCGTGATGTACGGGATCGCGCCGAATCCGGGCGTCTCCTTTCCGTACCGGCGGATCGTCTGCGGCGACTGGTGGGTCGAGGACCCGGCGTCGCCGTACTACAACCGCTTCCGCCACGTCCGCTGCGGCGTCAAGCCGCCCTTCCGCGTCAAGAGCGAGGACATGTCGCGCTCGCCGACCGCCTACCGGCACCTCGCAGTGGTCGCCTACAACATGAATCCGGTGGTGCCGGGTCGTGGCTCCGGGATCTTCCTGCACGCGAGCACCGGGAGGCCCACGCTCGGCTGCGTTTCCCTCCCGCTTCCGCTCCTGGTGACGACCCTGCGCTGGCTGCGGCCCTCGGCTGGGCCGCTGATGGCGATCGGCACGCGCGCCGACTTGCTCGCTTCCGGCTAGAGCACGCTGCGCGCGGCCCGGGCGGCGACGACGTCCTCGCGGGCGTGCACGACCCAGACGCGTGTCGCGGAGGCGGCGGCCGCGACGTCCGCGTCCGGGCGGGTGGCGCGGTTCGCTTCGGGATCGAGCCGCACGCCCAGGAGCCCTAGCCGCCTGCAGACGTCCTCCCGCACCCGCGCCGAGCCCTCGCCGATGCCGGCGGTGAAGACGAGCGCGTCGAGCCCGCCGAGCGCCGTCGACATCGCAGCCACCGCCGCAGCGACGCGGTAGCAGAAGAGCGCCAACGCCAGCTTCGCGCCCGGCTCGGCCGAGGTCTCGAGCTCCTCCACGCGCGCGGAGCCACCGAGCGCGAGCAGCCCGGACTCGTGCTCGAGCGCGTGCTCGAGCTCCTCCGGCGTCGCGGCCTCGTGCCGCAACAGGTAGAGCAGGATCTCCGGATCGATCGTCCCGGGGCGCGTCGCCATCGGCACGCCCTCGAGCGGGCTGAAGCCCATCGTCGTGTCGACCGAGCGGCCGTTCAGCAGGGCGGTGACCGAGCAGCCGCCGCCGAGGTGGCAGACCACGAGCCGCGGCACGCGCACGCGCTCGGCCGCCCACTCGACCGAGAGGCCGTGGAAGCCGAAGCGCCGGATCCCCCACTCCTCGCGCCAGCGCCGCGGCAGCGCGTAGGTCGACGCCTCCTCCGGCATTGTCGCGTGGAACGCGGTGTCGAACACCGCGACGTGCGGCAGCTCGGGCAGCGCGTGGCGCGCCTCGTCGATCGCCGCTACCGCCGGCACGTTGTGGAGCGGGGCGAGCTCCGACAGCGCCGCCAGCTCCCGGCGTACCTCGTCGTCGATCACGACCGGCTGCCGGAACCGCGCACCGCCGTGGACGACACGGTGCGCCACTGCGTCCACTGCCTCCGGAACCTCCGCGAGCGACGTGACCGGCTCGCCGGAGTCGTCCGGCCCGACCACCGAGAGCTTGAGGCTCGTCGACCCCGCGTTGACGACCAGAACCTTCAGCCGGGCCACGTCCAGCCGCTGAGCTCGGGATCGTCCTCCCCGTGCTCGCGCGTGTAAGCGCGGGCGCGGAGCCGGCGGTCCTCGAGCTCCTGGCGCAGCGGTCCGCACGAGTTCGCGAGCCCCGGCACGCGGTCGATCACGTCGATCGCGAGGTGGAAGCGGTCGAGGTCGTTCAGCATCACCATGTCGAACGGCGTCGTCGTCGTCCCCTCCTCCTTGTAGCCGCGGACGTGCAGGTTCACGTGGTTGCGCCGCCGGTAGGTGAGCCGGTGGATCAGCCACGGGTAGCCGTGGTACGCGAAGACGACCGGCCTGTTCGTGGTGAAGATCGCGTCGAACTCGCTGTCGGGGAGGCCGTGCGGGTGCTCGCTCTCGGGCTGGAGCCGCATCAGGTCGACGACGTTGACCACGCGCACCTTCAGGTCGGGGAGCCGCTCGCGCAGGAGCGCCGCCGCGGCCAGGGTCTCGAGCGTCGGGATGTCGCCGCAGCATGCGAGCACGACGTCGGGCTCCGCGCCGTCCTCGTTCGAGGCCCACTCCCAGATCCCGATCCCACGCGTGCAGTGGACGACGGCGTCCTCCATCGAGAGGTAGTCGAGGGCGGGCTGCTTGCCCGCGACGACGACGTTCACGTAGTCGCGGCTGCGCAGGCAATGGTCGGCGACCGAGAGCAGGCAGTTCGCGTCGGGCGGCAGGTACACGCGGATGATCTCGGCCTTCTTGTTCACGACGTGGTCGATGAAGCCCGGGTCCTGGTGCGAGAAGCCGTTGTGGTCCTGCCGCCAGACGTGCGACGAGAGCAGGTAGTTGAGCGAGGCGATCGGCCGCCGCCAGGGCAGGTTGCGCGTCACCTTCAGCCACTTGGCGTGC
>JBKPFI010000395.1:0-1190 GCA_046728775.1 Actinomycetota bacterium
CCGAAGAGCGCGTAGACCGCGCACATGTTCGCGCGCCCCGGCCCCGGCTCGACCGAGTAGCGCAGCATGAAGTAGGCCGAGTAGAACAGGAAGAGGATCAGGAACGTGACGAGCTGGTTCGAGCTCCACGTCCACCAGATCCCCCACGACGCACGAGCCCAGATCGAGCCGGTCACGAGCGTGAGCGCCCCGAAGATCACGCCCTGGTGGATCGCCGCGTAGCTTTCGAGGTCGGCCCCGGGCGGGCGCTTCGACAGGTGCAGGAACGCCTTGGCGGCGCCCCAGGCGAAGCACGCGTACGCCGTCAGCGCGATCGGCACGTGGATGTAGAAGATCTTCTGCGACAGCCCCTGGTCGGCGTCGAGGGGCGCGTAGAAGAAGACGAGCGCGATCCCGGCGCCGAGCAGCGCGACGGTGCTCCAGGCAAGCGTCGGCAGCGGGATGTGGCGCAGGCGGGCGAGCACGAGAAAGCCCTGGAATCATCGCAGAACGGCGCCGAGGCCTGGGCGCTACACTCGCCGCGTGGCCGACCTCGGGCGCGCCGCCCTCATCGTCGCCTTCGGGCTCACCCTCTACGCGGCGCTCGCCGGGGGTCTCGCCGCCTACGAGGGCCGCCGCCGCCTCCACGAGTCTGCCCGCAACGCGCTCGTCGGCGCCTTCGCGGCCACCGCCGTCGCGGCCTTCGTGCTCATCCACGCCCTCTATGCGCGCGACTTCACCTACACCTACGTCGCCGAGCACTCGAGCCGCAAGCTCCCCTTTCCGTACTCGTTCAGCGCCTTCTGGGGAGGCCAGGAGGGATCCCTTCTGCTCTGGCTGCTCGTCCTGACGGCGCTCGGCTCCCTGGCGGTGATCGCGAACCGCGAGCTGATCCGCCGCCTGCTGCCCTGGACGATCCCCGTTCTCGGCGCGGTCGCGAGCTTCTTCGCGCTGCTGCTCGTCTTCGTCTCCAGCCCGTTCGAGCGGCAGGTGGCGCCGCCCGACGGCAGCGGCCTCGTGCCGAGCCTGCAGAACCCGTACATGATGATCCACCCGCCGCTCCTGTACCTCGGCTACGTGGGGCTGACCATCCCGTTCGCGTTCGCCGCGGGCGCGCTGCTCTCGGGCCGCGCCGACGAGCGCTGGATGGTCGCCACGCGCCGCTGGACGCTGCTCGCGTGGACGGCGCTCGGGATCGGCATCCTCCTGGG
>JBKPFI010000093.1:0-2840 GCA_046728775.1 Actinomycetota bacterium
CTGCGGGCGCTGGCGCTGATCGGCGAGGGCGCCGGCCTGCGGATCGGCGAGCTCGCCGCCCGCGTCGGGGTCGACGATACGACGGCGACGCGGATGGTCGACCGGCTCGAAGAGCTCGACCTGGTCGAGCGGCACGGCGCCACGGACGACCGGCGCGCCACCGTCGTCGAGCTGACTGCCGAGGGGAAGGAGCTGACCTCGAACGTGGCGGCCCAGCGACTGCTGTTCTTCTGCGACGTGCTCGAGGCGCTCGAGCCGGCGGAGCGGGCGCAGCTCGTGCAGCTGACCGCAAAGGCCGCCCGCGCGCTGCGCGCCCGCAGCGAGGAGCTCGTCGCGCGATGAGCGCGCTGGCGCGCGCGGCGGAGCGTGCCGAGCAGGTCGTCCTCGTCGACCGGCTCGTCGTCCGCTTCGGCGAGGTGCGGGCCGTCGCGGGCATCTCCTTCGAGGTCGGCGCCGGCGAGGTCTTCGGCCTGCTTGGCCCGAACGGCGCGGGGAAGACGACGACGATCCGGGTGCTCACGACGCTGCTGCGTCCGGACGAGGGCGGAGCGCTCGTCGCCGGCCACGACGTCGTCCGCGACGGCCTCGCCGTCCGGCAGGCGATCGGCTACGTGCCGCAGGCGATCTCGATCGACGGCGCGCTCACCGCCCACGAGAACCTCGAGTTCTACGCGCGCGCGACCGGCGTGCCGCGCCGCGAGCGGCGCGAGCGAATTGCTCAAGCCGTCGAGGCCATGTACCTCGAGTCGTTCCTCGACAAGCTCGGCCGCACGCTCTCGGGCGGCATGCTGCGGCGGCTGGAGATCGCAACCGCGCTGCTGAAGCAGCCGCGCGTGCTCTTCCTCGACGAGACGACGGTCGGCCTTGACCCGACCGCCCGACGGCTCGTCTGGGAGCGCCTCGAGCTGCTCCGCGCCGAGGCCGGGACGACGGTGCTCGTGACGACGCACCAGATGGAGGAGGCCGAGCGGCAGTGCGACCGGATCGCGGTCATGGACCGCGGCAGGATCGCGACGCTCGGCTCGCCCGGCGAGCTGCGACGCCGCTTCGGCGTGCCGGCGCTCGAGGACGTCTTCACGGAGGTGACGGGAGGAAGGCTTGAGGAAGGAGGGAGCTTCAGGGATGTCCGCGCAGGCCGCAGGCGCACGCGCCGGCTCGCTTGAGCTCGCGCTGCGTTCGCTCTCCGTCAGCGCGGCGCGGCTGCGCGACGGGACGGTCGCGATGGCCTGGGCGGAGCTGCGCAAGCTCCGGCACGACCACCTCGACATCTTCACGCGCTCGGTGCAGCCGCTCCTGTGGCTCTTCGTCTTCGGGACGGCGCTGCGGCGCAACCACACGCTGAGCGGCGGCTACGGCGACTACCGCGCCTACCTCGCGCCGGGCGTGATGGCGCAGGCGGCGCTGTTCGTGGCGATCTTCTTCGGCCTGGGCGTGATCTGGGAGCGCGACGTCGGCCAGCTCCAGCGGCTCCTCGCCACGCCCCTGCCACGCCTCGGGATCGTGCTCGGCAAGGCCGCGGGCGCCGCGGTGCGCGCGCTCGCGCAGGCGCTCGTCCTGCTGGCGGTGGTCGCGATCGCAGGGATCGCGATCCGCTGGAGCCCTTTCGCGATTGCCGGCGCCGTTCTCCTGCTCCTGATCGGGACGTGCGGGTTCGCCTGCCTGTCGATGATCCTCGCGTCGCTCGTCCGGACCCGCGAGCGTTTCATGGGCATCGGCCAGCTCGTCGTGATGCCGCTCTTCTTCGCCTCCAGCGCGCTCTACCCGCTCTCGATCATGCCCGGCTGGCTGCGCGTGGTCGCGCACGCCAACCCGCTGAGCTACGAGGTGCACGGGATGCGCGACCTGCTGCTCGGCATCTCGGCCGGCGGGATCCTCTGGCTCGACTTCGCGGTCGCCCTCGGGTTCCTCCTCGCGACCGCCCTGGTCGCGGCCAAGACCTACCCTCGCGCGATCCTCTAGCTTGAAGGCATGAGCGGCGAGCTCGCGATCCGCCTGCGCGGAGTCGTCAAGCGCTACGGCCCGATCACCGCCGTCGACGGGCTGGACCTCGACGTGCCGGTAGGGACCTGCGTCGGCCTGCTCGGCCCCAACGGCGCCGGAAAATCGACCACCAAGCGGCTACTCACCGCCCAGGCGATCGCCGACGAGGGCGAGCTCGAGGTGCTGGGCTTCCGGCTCCCGCAGGACTCGAAGGCCGCCCGCGCCCAGTGCGGCGTCGCGCCGCAGCTCGACAACCTCGATGTCACGCTCACGGTCGAGCAGAACCTGCTCGTCTTCGCGCACCTCTACCGGATCGGCCGCCACGAGCGGAAGGAGGCGATCGAGCGGGCGGTGCGGATGGCCAACCTCGTCCACCGGCGCCACGACAAGGTCGACAAGCTCTCCGGCGGCATGCGCAGGCGCCTGCTGATCGCGCGGGCGCTCGTCCACCGGCCGCGGCTCGTGCTGCTCGACGAGCCGACCGTCGGCCTCGACCCGCAGGTGCGCCAGGAGCTGTGGGCGTTGATCGACGCGCTGCGCTCCGAGGGCACGACGATCCTGATGTCGACGCACTACATCGAGGAGGCCCAGCGCCTCGCCGACACCGTGCTGATCATGTCGCACGGCCGCGGCGTGGCCTCCGGGCAGCCGTCGGAGCTTGTCTTGGAGCACGCGGGAAGGGAGGTGCTCGAGGTCTACGGGCCGCCCGCCCGGCTGGCCGAGGTGCAGGCCGAGGCGGCCGAAGCGGGCCTGCGCACCAGGCGCACGGGCACGAGCATCTCGATCCTCGGCGTCGACCGGAACGGCTACCCGCTCGAGGGCGAGCGGCGGCCGGCGAACCTCGAGGACGTCTTCGTCCT
>JBKPFI010000098.1:0-11172 GCA_046728775.1 Actinomycetota bacterium
ACCTCAACCTCGCGAGCGTCGACGCGCCGACGATGTCGGGCCAGATCACTACGCAGCGGACGGCGATCAACGTCAGTGGCCAGAACCAGGTGCTCAAGGTGAGCACGGTGGCTCCGGCCGGGGCGTCGATCACGGTGGGGAACAACAACGGCAACCTCAGCGTCAAGGCCGGAAGCTCGATCACGTTCTCGATCGCGATCAGCGCGCCCACCCTCGCGGACGGGCAGTACTTCGGGCAGATCACGCTTGATCCGCAGAAGCCCGGCGCGACCTCGGTCGTGATGCCGGTCGCGTTCAACAAGCGCCAGGGCGCGGTGACGCTGAGCCACACGTGCTCGCCGCTCACCTTCCCGGTCTCGGCGAGCTCGCACTGCACCGTCAGCGCGGGCAACCTGGCGCCGGTGGAGGCGCACGCGAGCATCAGGGTCAACGGCTCGCCGGGTTTGCAGTACAGCAACGTCTCGGCACCCGCGACGCTGGTCGGGCCGCACCACGGCGCGCAGTGGAGCGGGACGCTGAGCCCGGCCCTGCCGCCGACCGTCGACTCGATCACCGCCGGTGGTTCGCCTGCCGGCTACCTGCCGCTGTCGGCCTTCGGCGTCCCGCCGATTTCGGGCGTTGGCGACGACACGATCACGAACTTCAATGTGCCCCAGTTCCTGTACGGCGGCGAGCCTTACACGCGCGTCGGCGTCGTCTCGAACGGGTACCTCGTGATCGGCGGCGGGACCTCCGCGGACGTGGTCTTCCAGCCGCAGACGTTCCCGAACGCGAATCGGCCGAACAACTTGGTCGCTCCGCTCTGGAACGACCTCAACCCGGCCGCTTCCGGAGCGATTCGGATCGCCGAGCTGACCGATGGCGTCGACAGCTGGATCGTCATCGACTGGGCACGCGTCCGGAACTTCAGCAATCCGACGACACATTCGTTCGAGATCTGGCTGAAGGAGGGCAGCGAGGAAGTGACGTTCGCCTACGGCACAGGAGCGGACGCGGGCAACACCGCCTCGCCGGATCCGGGCTCGGGTGGCAACACCGGTGCCGAGAACCGCACCGGCACGAGCGGCAAGAACGTGACCCCGCCGCCCGCCGACGGTTCGGACTGGAAGGTCAACACCACCGGCCCGACGGCCGGCGGCACCGTGAGCTTCACGTACGACGCCTCGGCGGAGACGCCCGGCTCGTACAACACGGTTGCAAGCCTGAGCTCCGACGTGACGGCAGGTCTCACCCAGGTGGTTCAAGGGCTCACGGTCACGCCGTAGCCTTCCGCTCCACCGCGACTTCGAAGGGGCCGCCTCCGGGCGGCCCCTCGCTATTGCGGCATGCAGGCCGGCAGCGGCGGGCGCTTGAGCGTCGTGCGGCTCCCGGCACTTCCGACCGCCACCACCGTCAGGCCCGTGCAGTGCCCGACGCCGAACGAGAAGGCGACGGCGAACGTGCCGCGGCGCGACGCTTGGACGCGCTTCGTGGCCGAAGCTCTGGCCGCCTTGGCCACGACCCGGACGCGCTCTCGCGCTTGGAAGCCCGAGCCTACGAGCTCGAGCGGGGTCGGCTTGACGAGGTGAAGGGCTGGGTGCCGTTTCGAGGTCGACCCGGCGCCGAGCCCGGCGAGCAGGAGAGCGACAGCCGCTGCGATGACCGCGCCGATGGCGATCGCGCGTATTCGCATACGAAAAGTATGCCCGCGGGTGAGAAAACCAATTCGGTGGGTACGTCCGATCCGGGCAGGCAAAGCCACGAGACGAGGGGAAAGGGGGAGAAGAGTGCGACGATTCCTTGGCGTCCCACTCGCCCTGGTTGCCTTGGCGCTCCTGTTCTTCACGGCATTCGCCGGAGGTCAGGCCCAAAGCGGGGGGCAACATGGACAGGTCCTGATGCAGGCCGCGCTCGGCAAGCTGAAGCCGGCCGCGATCACGACGACGAAGAACGGCAAGACGGTCAAACGGACTCTGCCGTTCCTGTCTGACTCCACGCTTCAAGCCGCGCAGGAAGCGCTGAGAGTCCAGGCGAGCGACGAGCGGCTCGAAGGCGCTGACGCATCACCGCCGATTCCGAGCTCGGACTTCGCGGACATCGGCGGAGCGAAGCAGACGCTTGGTTGCACGAAGCGGAACAGCGACGGCAACCAGCGTGTGAACCAGGATTGCTCCTTCCGACGGCAAGCCGAGGAGGACATCACCTACAACCCGGTCGACCCGAAGAACCTGGTTGCCGGCCAGAACGACAGCCGCGTCGGCTACAACCAGTGCGGGATCGACTTCTCGACCGACGGCGGGCACAACTGGGGCGACCTCCTGCCGCCGTTCCGGCAGCACGAGAATGCGCCGGAGTTCGACGGGCCGAGTGCCGTCAACCCGAACAACAACACGATCATGGGCGACGTCGGCACGCATCACACCTACGACGTGGGGAGCGACCCGGCACCCGCGGCCGATTCAAGTGGGCGCGCGTACTTCAGCTGCGTCATCTTCGACGTCTTCTCGAATGCGAGCGGTCTCTACGCGACGCAGTCCCCGCGCGGGGCCAACGGCTCGTTCTACTTCAACGTACCGAGCTCGATCACCGGCACTCCGACGAAGCAGTTCCTCGTCGTCGAGGACAACAGCTTCTTCGTCTTCCACGACAAGAACATGATCGCGGCCGACCGGTACGCGTCGAGCCCCAACCGCGACAACGTCTACGTGACGTGGACCGTGTTCAAGTTCAACCAGCCGACCGGGACGTTCTCGGAGTCCCCGATCTACGGCTCGATGTCGACCGACCACGGGCTGACATTCTCGACGCCCGAGGAGATCAGCGGCTCGAGCCCGACGTTGTGCTTCTTCGGCGACTTCTTCACGCCCGGCCTCGACCCGCACAAGTGCAACTTCGATCAGGGCTCGTACCCGGTCGCGCTTCCCGACGGCAGCCTCGAGGTGATCTTCAACAACGGCAACACGGCCGCCGGGAACCCGAACGCGCAGCAGCTCGGCGTGCACTGCTCGCCCACGGGTAGCTCGTCCGCCGGCACGGCGCACCTCAACTGCGCCGCACCGGTGAAGGTCGGCGACGACGTGATCACCGGCGAGCCGCTCTGCGACTTCGGCCGCGGTCCCGAGGAGTGTGTGCCGGGCCCGTGGATCCGGACGAACGACTACCCGCGGATCACCAAGGACAACACGCGGAACAACCACCTGCAGGCCGTCTGGCAGGACTACCGCAACGGCGAGTACGACATCCAGATGTCGATCTCGAACGACGGCGGCCTCCACTGGACAGAGGTCGGCACGGTCAATCCCGACACCGGCCTCGACCACTACATGCCGGCCGTCGACCAGAGCCCGAGCAGGGGCGACCGGATCGGCGTCAGCTACTACCGCAGCGAACGCGTTCCCGGCGAGAACACGACCCCGCCGGGCGGGTTCGCACCCGGTATGCCGGGCGTCCAGGAAGGCGACTCGGACTACGTGCTCGCCGGTGGGATCGGCGGCGCCACGCCGTACGACTTCAAGGTCGTGTCGCCCGTCTTCCCGCCGCCCGACGGGATCCAGGCCGGCTTCAACGGCGACTACAGCGGCCTGACCATCTCGCGAGGAACGGAGGCCCACCCGATCTGGTCGGACACCCGGAACGCGGACCCGTTCTCGCCCGCGAACGGCGTCGTCCACGACGAGGACATCTTCACGGACAAAGTGAACCTCCCCCATGGCAAGGCGAAGGCCGGCCAGGGCAGGATCGGACGGCACTAGCGCAACATCCACGCTGACGCGAAGGGGCCGCCTGCGTGCGGCCCCTTCGCCTCCCGGAAGAGTGATGCAGGACTCCGGGCCGCCTGCCGAAACGTCCACCACGGTGAAGCGGCCCACCTCTCTCCTCGCTGCGTTCGCCGCCGCGTGCGTCCTCGCGGGGTCGGCCTCTGCCGCCGGCAACCCCTTCGGCATCGACGTGGTCCGGTTCTCACCGGGGACCTCCCCCGCGCAGATGCGCTTGCAGGTCGCGGCCGCAGGAGGCGCCGTCGTCGCCGACCTGAGCCCGATCGACGCGCTGGCGGTGGTACCGCGGGCGCGGAGCTTCGACGCGCGGCTCCTGGCGAGCGGCTCCGTCAGAGCGCTCTTTCCGGACACGCTGATCGCCGGCGACGGCGGCGCGGACAGCCGGGGCAGCAGCGGCGCGACGGGCCGGGGCGAGCTCCCCGTTGGCGGCGGCTTCCCCGACCCGTGGCATGCGCGCTTCCAGTGGGACGACGACCGTATGGAGGTCGCGGCAGCGTGGCGCGAGACGACGGGCGACGACTCGGTCGCGGTCGCCGTGCTGGACACAGGCGTGCAGGCGAGCCACCGCGAGCTCCGCGGCGTGCTCGACAAGCGCCTCGGCGGCAACTTCATCCCCTGCGACGACCTGAAGGCGCTCTTCGGCCTCGGCTACATCGACCGCGCCGGCCTTCGCGACTGCCGCGACGGCGACTTCGAGGGCCACGGCACGTGGGTCGCAAGCCGGATCGCAGGCGCCCTGAACGGCTTCGCCTCGAACGGCGTCGCGCCGGGGGTGCGGATCGGCTCTTACAAGGTGGTCGCCGCAGGCCTCGGCGGCCTCTCGACGTGGATCCTCTCCGGCCTGCTCACGGCGTGTTCCGACCCGCGCATCGACGTCGTGAACATGTCGATCGAGGGCTACGTGGACCCGGCGGACCCGGGCTCCGTCCAGGACTACCTCCTGTTCACCGACGCGGTCGACTACTGCCGTTCCCACGGCGTGCCGGTGTTCGCCGCCGCGGGCAACCAGCACGTGCGCGTCGACCGCGTCGGTCTGACGCTCGGCGGGCGGCACCTCGAAGGCGCGGGCCGCGTCTCCACCGGAAGCGAGGGCATCGCGACCGTCTCACCCGGCAGCGAGGCTCTGGACGACCACGACCTGCGCGGCTGGCTGCCGGTGCCGGGCGGCGTGCCGGGCGTGACGATGGTCTCGGCGACCGCGAACGCGATCGGTGCGGCGCCTGCGGGCGTGCCGCTGGGCTGGAAGGAGCACGTCGGAGCGCGCGACCAGCTGGCCTACTACTCGAACTACGGCTCCCGGGTCGACCTCGCGGCACCGGGCGGAGCGCGGCGCTACGAGATCCCGGGCTACGACGGCGGCGAGGGCGACGTCCTCTACGGCGGCTGGGGCTCGTTCGGCGCGCTCGCAGACGACGGCCTGATCTGTCGCGATCCGTTCGCCGGCTCGGTTTTCAACTCGGCGTGCTTCACGTTCCAGGGGAACGGCTTCGGCTGGCTGCAAGGCACGTCGATGTCGGCTCCGAACGTGGCGGGCGCGGCTGCGCTCGTCCTGTCCGCGCGGCCCGAGCTCCGCGGCCGTCCTGCGGCCCTCGTGCAGTGGCTCGCGGCCACGGCCGACCGGTCATCGACGAACTACATGGGCCCGAACGACGCCGCGAACACCGCTCCCGCGCTCGACGGAACCCCGTGCGGGACGGGCTTCTGCCACGTCGATCAGGCGCATCCGATTCAGTTCGCAGACGCCTACGGGGCGGGCCTCGTCGATGCCGGAGCGGCTGTCGCCCGTAGTCCTCGACACTGATCTACAAAACCCTATAAGCTCCCGCGCGCAAAACGGCCTGCGGGGACGGCCGATTGGGAACCGAGGGGGTCGGTCCCGCGCGGAATCGGCAAGCAGAGGGGAGAGTCGATGACACGAAGCCGCACGACTGTCGTGACGGGGACGCTGTTTTTCTTCGCCGCGGCAGTCGCATTGACCCTGGTCTTCCTCACCGGGCGCTCGTCCGGTGGAGGCCAGCTCCAGCTGAGGCTCGGCTCCGGAGGCGCCGGCCTGCTGGCCAAGGAAGGTGCGGGCGAACGAGCCGAGGCGACTCCGGGCGAAGGCCCTGCGTCCGGCTACGACGCGTACCAGTCCGCAGCGCGCACCTATCCGGCGAATACCATCCCGCCCGCGATCGTCGCCCGTGCGAAGGCCACCTTTGCCCGGATCGCGAAGCGCGACGCCCGCATGCGGGCAAACCTCCGAGCGCGCCATGCGCGCAGCTTCCTGTGGGGTGGGTCGAAGTGGCGCCTCTACGGGCCGCGGAAGCTCGCCGTGCAGCCGGGAGTCCTCGCGTTCAACGGCGCGACCAACGTGACCGCGAGCCGGACGGTGGCGCTCGTCGCCGACCCCGACTGCAGCGCGCGCAGGTGCCGCGTGTGGGCCGGAGCCTCAGGCGGCGGCGTCTGGCGCACGAACAACATCCTCGCTCCGAACCCCGTCTGGAATCAGGTCGGACCGAAGGATCTGGCGCAGAACTCGGTCGGCGAGCTCGTGCTCGACCCGAGCGATCGCAAGCACGACACGCTCTACCTCGGTACCGGCGAGCCGAACCGCTGCTCGTCCGGCTGCGAGGCGGGGGTCGGCCTCTACAAATCCAAGGACGGCGGCAATCATTGGACGAAGCTCGCGGGAGCGTGCGTGAGCAACGCAACCTACGCTTGTGTCAACCCGGGCCAGGACGCGTTCCTCGGCCGCGCTATCGCCGGAATCGCGATCGACCCGCGCGACGGACAGCACATCCTCGTCGGCTCCGCGCAGGCCGTTCGTGGTCTGTCGCACACGATCGGCAACGGCGGCACGACTCGCCTCGAGCCCGGGGCGAATGAGCCCGGCCTCTACGAGTCGTTCGACGGTGGCAAGACGTTCACCGAGGTCTGGGACGGCGCCAAGCCGGATCCGGGCCCGATGTCGTTCGGCATCAACGAGCTCGCGCTGGATCCGCGGAACCCGGCGGTGGTGTACGTCTCGGCGTTCGACGCGGGGCTCTGGCGGCGTGACGCAGGCGCGGCCCAGACCGCGTTCGTGCAGCTGTTCAAGCCGCAGTTCGTGCCACCGCAGTGCACGCCGACCCCGACGACGCTCAACTGCGCGCTGCTCGGAGTCGACCGGACGATGTTCGCGCTGACGCCGAAGAACGGCCACACGCGCATTTATCTGACCGAGGGCACGCAGCCGAACGTGAACAGCGTCACCGACCCGCTGGACTCGAACTTCTGGCGGACGGACGTCGGCGACCAGCCGGCGGCAACGCTGCTCGCATCCCAGACGCTGCCGTGCACTCCGCCGGACCCGGCGACGAGCACGTTCCCGGCGACGTTCACCGGCTGGCAGTGCCTCACATCCCAGCTGACGGCCAGCCCGTACTTCGCCTCGGACGACTTCTGCACGCAGCAGTGCTGGTACGACCAGGATGTCTACTCGCCGCCGGGGATGCCGGACACGGTCTACCTGATCGGTTCCTTCCTGTACGGCGAGCTGCCGTGCAACACGAAAGGCGTCGGCTGCGGCAACGGCCGCTCGAACGGCCGCGCCGTGCTGTACTCCACAACGGCTGGTGACCCGGACGGCTCGCGTACGGATCTCCGCACGTTCACCGACTTGACGAACGACTCGCGCGACACGCCCGCGCCTTGGTGTGCGTTCGCGCCGTACTTCGATCAAGGCTGTGTCAGGGCCCCGAACGGGCTGCATCCCGACCAGCACGCGATCATCGTCAATCCGGCGAACCCGACGCAGCTGTTCGAGTCGAACGACGGCGGCGTCTTCCGCATGAGCGGCGACTTCGCCGACATCTCGTCCCAGTGCGACGACCCGAACCGGAACGGCGGCCAACCGCTGCCGCCCGCCAGCGGGAGCTACGCCTCGTGCAAGCGGCTGCTCTCGCGCGTGCCGACGGCGATCGACCACATCGACTACCGCCTGAGCAGCACGCTGCAGTTCATCAACGTCGCCATCAACCCGTCGCTGTCGTGCGAGGTCATGGGCGGCACGCAGGACAACGGCACCTGGTCCAACAACAACGGCTGCAACCGCGACGTGTTCAACCAGATCGTCTACGGCGACGGCGGCAACGCCGTCTACGACGCGACCGAGCCGACGTGGCGCGCGAACGAGTTCACGAGCGGCTTCGGCGACTCGAACTTCCGCAACGGCGATCCGGAGCGCTGGGTGATCACCACCGCCCCGATGACCAACAGCGGCGAGACGTTCGCGTTCTACTGGCCGCAGATCGGCGATCCGAACCCGCTCGCGGGCACGCACCCGATCTACAACGGCGGCAACCACGTCTGGCGAACCTGGGCCTTCGGCGCCGGTACGCCCGGCGCAGTTCCGCAGGACACGGTCCCGAACGTCGCCTTCTACGAGGCGAACTGTCCGGAGTTCGTGACTCCCGGCGCCGGCCCCGGGAGCGAGCCGTGCGGCGACTACCAGCCGCTCGGCGGTCCCGTCGTGCACAACACGGACGGATCCGTCAACCACAACGTGGCCGGCGACCTGACCGGGACGTTCTACGGCCCGGACCGCACCGGCGGCTCGATGTCGTTCATGGCGCGCTCCGGGGCGGACCACGGGACGATGTGGGCGGCCACCTCGGCCGGTCGCATCTTCGTGTCCCACAACGTCGACGCGTCAGACCCGAACGCCGTGACCTGGCACCGGATCGACACCTCGACTTCGGGGAACTCGCCGACGCGGTTCCCGAGTGGGATCTACGTCGACCCGGCTGACTCCGGCCACGCGTGGGTGAGCTACTCCGGCTACAACGCCGCGACGCCGACCACTCCTGGCCATGTGTTCGACGTCCAGGAGAACGGCACGGCGCCGGGCTCGGGCATCTTCACGAACCTGAACGTGGAGAGCGGCTCGTCCGCCTACCCGACGCCGTTCTCGGACGGCGACCTGCCGGTCGCCGACATCGTCCGGGACGACGCGACGCACACGCTGTACGCCGCGACGGACTTCGGCGTCCTGCGCGGGCTGAACGACGGCCACGGCGCGTGGCACACGACCGAGGGCATGCCTCGCTACGAGGTGACGCACCTCGAGATCCAGCCGTCGAACCGCGTCGCGACCTGCGTCGGAGGAGGCCATTGCCAGCGCGTGCTGTACGCAGCGACGCACTCGCAGGGCATCTGGCGCTTGAAGCTGGGCGGTCACTAGGCCGCGCAGCCGAAGCAACGCGAAAAGGGCCGCCTTCGGGCGGCCCTTTTCGTCTTGACCCTTGACAAACAGCCGATAGAGATCTGAAGATCTCGCTCGGCCCAGAGAGAGGGCCGCAAAATCTCTACCGGAGGGGGAGAGCATGACGCTCAGACAGGCGCTGCTACGTGCGGTCCTTGCCGTGGCAGCGGTCACGCTCGTCTTCGCCGGACCGAGCTTTGCAGTTCGCCAGGGGACGCCGTCCAAGCACGGCGACCTGCGCGACTTCATTCGGTCCGGCGGGCTGCAGAAGCAAACGGCCGCCCAACGCGCGGCCGTCCGGGCGCTGCACGCCAAGGCAACATGGAACAACCACGGAACCGCCTCGACGCTCATGCGCCCGGGCGGGTTCCTGTCAAAGCGCGCCACCGGCGCCACGGCTGTGGTGGCCGCACGTGCCTGGCTCGCGAAGCACAAGGTCATCTTCCGCCTCGACTCGGTGCGAGGGCTTCGCACGTACTCCGAGTCGAGGCTCGCGACGAGTGCGGGCTACGCGGTGACGTTCCAGCAGGCGCTCGGCGGCTGAAGGTCGTGAACGGCGAAGGGATGATCACGGTCTCGCTCAAGCCGGCAAAGGCCCATACCTGGAAGGTCGCCTTCGTCTCGTCGACCGCGATCGGGTCCGTGCCGCTCAAAGGCACCGCGAGGATTTCGACGGCGCAGGCCTGGGCGTCTGCGGCCAGCAATGTCGGCCTCCGGGCCGGGCTGCTCAACGTGCGGGCTTCGAAGGTCGGGCGCGGGTGGACGAACCTGCGTGTCGGCGGCCTGCGGGACGTCCAGCGTGTTCGGCTCGGCGCCTTCCGGACCGGCCGCTCGGCCGTCCCGGCCTTCGAGACGATCGTGCTCGACACCTCAGGTGCGAGCACTGCCGCGTACCGCGTGATCGTCAACGCGCGAACCGGCACGGTCCTCGCGCGCGCGAACCTGACCGACTACTTCTCGACCGCGAAGAAGAGGACGCTCGCCGTCACGACCACGCCGTTCGACGGCGAGGTGCCGGGCACCGACGCGGCCTGCGACGTCCGCAAAGGCCCGTTCACGGTCGGTGCCGGCGTGCGGGCGCTCTCCGGCTTCGCGGCCGCGACGCTCCAGAGCAACGACGTCGTCTTCAAGCTCTTCTTCGACGGGAGCACGACGCCGCTGATTACCGCGGACACGGGCACCTCGCCCGAGCAGTTCCGTTACGCGCCGGCCGGAGGCGTGCCTCCCGGCGAGTACTTCGTGCAGGTGTGCGATTTCGCGGACGGGGCCGCATGGGCTACACCGCGGACGTACACCGGGACGGTCACCATCGACGACAGCCCCGCCCCGCCCGACTACTGGGCACGGTGGAGGGCCTTCCCGTCGAGTCCCCCGCTCGCGGCGAACGACATGTTCCCGTGGGGCCACCCGAGCACCGACACCCGCGAGACCTGGTGCTGGCGCTCGGCGGCCGGGTGCGACCGCGTCGTCGCGAACCTGGCCTCGCGTGTTCCCTGGGACTATGACGCGCGGGCCAACGTGACCACCTTCACTACGAGCGGCAAACAACAACAAGGCCGCCACGTCCTGGGCGGCCGGCGGGGCGCCGTCACCGCCGCAGTTCATGCCGGTGAGCAACCCGAACCGCGACTACTCGTACCCCTGGACGAACGACTGGAACACGCGGCAGTGCCAGCGGGGCCGCGACCGAGACGCCCGGCTCGACGTACGACGACGCCGCCGCGACCGTGAACTTGTTCGCGATGCACAACCGGATGCACGACTTCTCCTACTTCCTCGGGTTCACCGAGCAGAACTTCAATGCGCAGTCCGGAAACTTCGGGAACACCGAGGCTTGGCAGGAGGGCGACCCGCTGATCGGGGACGTCCAGTCGGGCCTCCAGTCGGGCTCGCGTGACAACACGAACATGAGCACGCTCCCGGACGGTGTCTCCTCGATCACGAACATGTTCATGTGGCAGCCGATCGCGGGCTCGTTCTACGCACCTTGCGTCGACGGTGACTTCGACCAGGGCGTGATCGGCCACGAATTCGGCCACATGATCGAGAACCGCATGATCGGCAAGGTCGACTCCCGCTCGGGCTTCCACGCCGGCTCGATGGGTGAGGCCTTCGGCGACCTGGTCTCGACCGAGTACCTGCGTGAGAACAACTTCACGCCGGTCGACGGCGAGGACCCGTTCGCCACGGGCA
>JBKPFI010000400.1:0-6524 GCA_046728775.1 Actinomycetota bacterium
GCGTACGTCTACGCCACCGGCCGCAGCAGTCGCGCCGCCGGCCGCTCCTAGATCGACCGGCCCGAGACGATAGAGGAGACCGGCGAGCTTGATCGCCGCTGTGGGCGGGGAAGGGACCGCGCTTCGCGTCGATCACCTCGAGCCGGACCAGGTGGCCGACCTCGTCGGTCAGATCGAGGCGGAGCAAGGTCGGCTCGACGTGCTCGTGAACGACATCTTCGGCGGAGACCGCTACGCCTAGTGGGGACAAGAAGCTGTGGGAGCACGACCTCGCCGGAGGCCTGCGCATGCTGCGCATGGGGATCGACACGCACCTGATCACGGCAGCCAAGGCGTTGCCGCTGATGCTGCGCGGCGAGGGCGGGATCGCGATCGAGATGACGGACGGCACGTCCGAGTTCAACAAGAGGTTCCGGGAGGGCGTCGGCTTCACTACGACCTCGTCAAGGCGGCCGTGGAAAGGATCGTGATCGGTCTCACCGCCGAGCTGGCCCAGACCACGTGCACGGTGCTCGCAATCACGCCGGGCTGGCTGCGCTCGGAGCGGATGCTCGAGAACTTCGGCGTCACCGAGGCGACCTGGCGCGAAGCGCTCGCCGAGCGGCCGCACTTCTGCAGCTCCGAGACGCCGACGTACGTCGGGCGCGGAATCGCAGCCTTGGCCGCGGACCCGGACGTTCGGCGCTACGCAGGTCGGGTCCTGTCGAGCACCGAGCTGGCGAGGACGTACGGAGTCACCGACACCGACGGAACCCAGCCCGACTGCTGGCGCTATCTCGTCGAGATCCAGCTGGCGGGACGACCGGCGACGGAGTTCGGCTACCGCTAGCGCTCGGCCGACGTCCCGGGACGCCGCCCGAACTGCGTAACCCAGATCGTTACGTCGCTTCGGCCCACGAGCGTGGCGGCCTTGGCGCGCGCAACACCGAGATCGCGCCACTGCGGCGTGAACAGGTTCCGACGGTGGTCGGGGGAGTGGAGCCAACCGATCATCGTCGCGCGCGCGCTCGCGAGGGGGCCCTGCCCCCAAGCCAGGTTCTCGCCCACGCTACCGGCGTCGGTCAGGTAGTGCGAGGCGGTGAAGACCGTGAGGAACGGCTCACCGCAGGGCGTGTGCGAGAAGTCGTTGCAGCGACGGATGTCCGCCGCGCGCATCGCCGACGAGCGGTCGAGCTCGGCGCTCCGGCGCAGCCTCGCCAGGCCCTGGTGGATGCGCGCCCAGTTGACAAGGCAACGCATAGCGCGGAGCTGAATCGGCGTCGGCGCTATCGACGACATTTGACCCCGGCAAACCGTGCGCGGCGCGAGAACGCCATTGGCGGATGGATCGGCCGCGGCCGGCTGCAATCCCGAGAGCGCCACGGCCGCGACGGCAGCGGCCAGCACAATCACGGTGAATTCGGCGACGGTAGCAGCAGAAACCGGCGCCTTGCCAGCCGGTCTTTACAAGTCTGATTTACGAGACGTATTTCACGCGCTATTCGGGCGCTAAAACTACCGAAAACTACGCCCGCAACACGACCTCGAGCGCTGTGCCGCGTCCCGGCGCCGAGACGAGCCGGAAGCCGCCGCCGATCGAGGCGGCACGGGCGCGCATGTTCTTCAGGCCCTGTCCGGGCGCAATCGCGCGCTCGTCGAACCCCGAGCCGTCGTCGACCACGGTCACGAATCGCTCCCCGGACCGCTCCTCGATCCGTACCTCGGCATGTCGCGCCCGAGCGTGCTTGCGCGCGTTCGCCAACCCTTCCTGGACGATGCGGAAGACCTCGATCTGCTCGTCGGGCGCGAGCCGGATTCCCTCCTGGATCTCGAGCTCGACCTCGAGCTGCCCGTCTGCGGTGAGGAAGTCGACGTAGCGCTGCAGCGCAGAGTCGAACGGTGCCGAGCCGCCTGCCGAGGAGAGCGCGAGCACCGCGAACCGTGCCTCCTGCTGGGCCGCGGCCGCCGCCTCCTTCAGCTGCGCGAGCGTCCTGGCGCGATCGGCGCCGCTCTCGAGCATCGACGCGTGCGTCGAGACCGCGAAGAGGTACTGCGCGAGCCCGTCGTGGATCTCGCGCGCGACCCGGGCCCGCTCCTCGGCAACGGCGCGGCCGAACTCGGCGAACCGGATCGCGCGCCACACACCGACCAGGAGCACCCCGTAGGACAGCAACCGCAGGAAGTCCCCCTGCGAGACGTATCCGCTCGAGAGCAGGGGCGTGAACACGTAATGCAGCTCGGCGAAGAGCGCGAGGGTCGCGCCGAGGCAGAGCCAGCGGTCGAGGTCGTTGCGCCGCGAGCGGAAGCGAAGCCCGAACCCGACCATCGCAACCAGCGAGAGGAGCGCCTGAACCGACAGCGAGCCCATCACCAGGACCGGCTGGTTGCCGGCCTCCCCAGACAGCGGCGGCAGCGAAGCGCCGGCCCGGTGGGCGACCACCCAGCTGAGCGACAGCACGAGGGTGACCGCGAGCAGCATCTCGCCGATGGCGCGGCCGCGGGCGCTCGTGCGCCGCTTCGAGAACGGCGCCGCCGCGATCAGCAGCGCCGCGAAGAGTCTTGCCCCGATCCCTGCCCAGGCCTCGGTCCGGTGCAGCGGCTGCCCGCCCAGGACCGGCGCGATCGCGAACGCGAGCGTCGCCGCCGCGACGGCGCTGAAGCCGCCGCACAGCAGCAGGTCGAGCCGGCGGCCCTCGACGGAGAAGCGGATCCCGGCGAGCAGCGCGACGATGGCCGCCGCGAGCATCACCGCGGTATCGAGCACGAGCCGGACGTGCGGCAGCGCGTACGTGTTGCGGAGGCTCGGGTTGGCGACGAACAGCGCGAGCCCGGCCCCGAGCAGGCCGATCAGGAGCACCTCGCCCCAGAGCCAAGCCTGGTAGTCGTCGCGCTCGTCGTGCCGCATACAGCCCTTGTCGGCAGGCCGCGCGCTGCCGATAAGGGCGGCATGCGGATCTTGATCGTGGACGACCACCCGATCACGCGCGCCGCCCTATCCTCGCTGCTCGAGGGCCAGGGGTTCTCCGTAGCCGGCGAGGCTGCCGACGGCGAGGCGGCGATCGAGCTGGCGCGCAGGCTGCTACCCGACCTCGTGCTGCTCGACCTCTCGATGCCGGGGCTCGACGGGCTGCAGGCCCTCCCGCGCCTGCGCGAGGCCGCACCCGACGCCGAGGTCGTCGTCCTCACCGCCTCGGGGACCGAGGACAACCTGCTCGCCGCGATCCGCGGCGGCGCGGCGGGCTATCTGCTGAAGAGCGAGCCGCCGGAGCGCATCGCCGAGTTCCTGCAGGGCGTGGCGCAGGGCCAGGCGGCGCTCTCGGGCGAGGTCGCGCGGCGGCTGCTCGATCAGGTGCGCGAGGGCGGCCTCGGACGAGGCGTTCCCGAGCAGATCGGGCGCTCGCTCAGCGCCCGCGAGCTCGAGGTGCTGCTCTTGCTCGACGAGCACCTCGGCACCGACGAGATCGCTGCCCGCCTCTTCATCTCGGAGCACACCGTCCGCTCCCACGTGAAGAGCCTGCTGCGGAAGCTCAACGTCTCGTCACGGCGCGAGGCGCTCGACGCCCTCGCCACTGCGCGCGCGGCCTGATCCCCCACTGCGGGGGATACGAATCACCCACGCTCCCGGCCGCCTCCGACCGATACTGGGACCCGGAGCGCGGTGGCTCTGTGCTTCTTCGGCGTCACGGCCGGCCCCTCGGGGCCGGCCGTTTTCATTCCTGGAACCCCGCGAGCGCCGCGTCCACGAGCGCCGGCAGCGTTTGCGGCTCGTAGCCGCCCTCCAGGATCGCCGCCAGGCGGGGGGCGAGCGCGGCCGAGCGTCGGGCCAGCTCGCGGAAGCCGTCGGCGGTGACGCGCATCCCGGCAAGCGGGTCATCGACGTGGGCGTCGAAGCCGGCGGACACGAGCACGAGCTCCGGCTCGAAGACGCGCACGGCCGGCTCGACACATTCCTCGAAGGCCCCCAGGTAGTCGTCGTCGCCCGAGCCCGCGGGCAGCGGCACGTTCACAGTCGTCTCGTTCCCCTCCCCGGGGCCGCCGGTCCCTGGGTAGAACGGCCACTGGTGCAGCGACGCGAAGAGGACGGAATCGTCCTCCCAGAAGATGTCCTGCGTGCCGTTGCCGTGATGCACGTCCCAGTCGACGATCGCGACGCGCCCGATTCCGAGCTCTGCCTGCGCGTAGCGCGCCGCGACGGCGACGTTGTCGACCAGGCAGAAGCCCATCGCGCGGTCGGGGGGCGCGTGGTGCCCCGGAGGGCGGACGAGGGCAAAGCCACCGCGGTCGACGGCCCCCACCGCGCAGCCCGCAGCGAGCAGCGCCGCCTCGTAGCTCGTCTCGGACGCGACCGTATCGGGGTCGAGCAGCGTCGGCACCTCGAGCGCCTCGAGCCGGTCGAGGTAGGCGCTCGAGTGGCAGCGCTCGACCTGCTCCCGGGTCGCGGGGCCTCCCTCGACGAACTCGAACGAGTCGAGGAGGACAGCGAGCCGCTCGCGCGTCTCGACGTGCGGCTCCGTGGGGTGGAGCTGCGCGAGCGAAGGGTGGCTTATTAAGTCCGTTTGACTTCGTCCGCGAGGGTCTCGAGGTCGATCTCACGCTGGGCGCGGCCGACCAGGTAGCAGAGCAAGGGCGCGTTCGTGCGCTCTCCGGAGTCGTGCGCGGCGATGCGGGCGAGCTCGAGCAGCGTCTGTTCCTGCTCGGCGTCGAGCTCGAGCTCCTCCGGCGGCACGCCCGCGGCCCGCGCCAGCGAATCACGCGCGTCTCTGAGCCAGGCGTCCATCAGGCCAACTTTGCCAGCCGGTCGGCCAGCGCGTTCAGGCCCCACTCGCGGGCGAGGGCGGACGCCTCCGCCCACGAGGGAGATTGGTCGTCTAGGGGAGGGAGCGGGGCAAAGGCGTCCACCGTGGCAATTCGCCGGTAGAGCCGCAGGTCCTCCGCCTCGGCCGAGAATCGTCCGGCCGCGAGGGCGTCCTCGAGGGTGCCGTGCTCGCGGAGCACGTCGGCCGCCTTCATCGGCCCGACCCCGGCCGCGCCCGGGAGCTTGTCTGAGGGGTCGCCCCGCAGCGCGATGAAGTCGGGGACCTGCTTCGGGTCGACGCCGTACCGGTCCCGCACCTCGGGCGGACCGATCCGAGCCAGCTCGGAGACTCCGCGCACGGGCTGCAGGATCGTCGTCTGCTCGCTTGCGAGCTGGAACAGATCGCGGTCCGAGGTCGCGACGAGGGCCTCGCCTCCGCGCGCCTCCTCGGCCGCGACCGCGGCGCCGAGGAAGTCGTCCGCCTCGTAGCCACCGCCCTTTGCGTTCGCGAAGCCCATGGCGGCCACGAGCTGCACCATCATCGGCAGCTGCTCGAGCAGCGAGTCATCGAAGACGCGTCCGCTCTGGTACTGCTCGAAGGCCTCGTGCCGGTACGTCGGCACCTCGTACGTGTCCCACCCGACGAGAACAGCGCGCGGCTGCTCGGCCTCCCACAGCCGCACCAGCATGTTGGCGAAGCCGAGGGCGCCGTTGAAGCGGATCGACTTCGGCATCGCGTGGTAGGCACGGTGCCCGAGCGAATCCCCGTCGACGACGAGCAGCGGCCTCACAGCGTCGCCTTCAGACCCGTGATCGCCTGCATCAACCGCTCCGTCGCAATCGTGGCGGCCTCCTTGGTCTCCCGGCCGTCGAGATCCGAGAGGTCGAGCGGCGGCCCGTAGGCGACGCGCAGCGGCCCGAGGCGGCTCAGCCGGTCCGTGCCGGAGATCGCAGCGGGCACCAGCGGCGCCCCGGCCACGAGCGCGATCCGGGCCGCGCCGCTGTGCGGCCGTGCGACGTGCTTCTTGCGCAGTCCCTTCCGCTGCCGCGTCCCCTCGGGGAACATGACCACGATCTCGCCGGCCCGCACGAGTTCGACGGCGGTGCGCATCGCGTCGACGTCCCCTTCCCCGCGGCGCACCTTGAACGCGCCGCCGCTCCGCAGGAACGGGGTCAGCACGGGGTTGAAGAGCTCGGCCTTCGCCATGAACCGCAGCTGGCGATGGGGCCAGAGCGGCATCCCGAGCGGCCACGGGTCGAAGTTCGAGGTGTGGTTGGCGGCCAGCACGAATCCTCCCTCGGGAAGGTGTTCCACCCCGTGAGCGCGAAGCCGATACAGCGCCTTCATGACCGGCCAGCTGATCGCGCCCGCGAACGCGTAGAAGGGCATCACCATTTGGCACGCAATCGTCACATTTCCGTAGGTCTCATGCGCGTTTTCGGCCACTACTGTGGTTCGAAGGGCGTCCGCTAAGGTGGACCTGATGAAGACTTTGGTAATCGCCGAGAAGCCTTCGGTCGCCCGCGATCTGGCCGATGCGCTCCCTGGCACGTTCGAGAACCACGACAGCTACCTCGAGTCCGAGGACACCGTGATCACGTTCGCGGTCGGCCACCTCGTGCAGCTCATCGATCCCGAGGACTACGACGAGCGCTTCAAGAGGTGGCGCATGGACGATCTCCCGATCCTCCCGGAGGAGTTCCAGCTGCGCCCGCGCGACAAGAAGTCCGAGAAGCAGCTGAAGGTGAT
>JBKPFI010000233.1:0-3569 GCA_046728775.1 Actinomycetota bacterium
AGTGCAGCCCGAGAGACCAAGCGCGAGGTCGAAGTCCGCAAGGAGGTTCAGCAGCACCTCACGCACACCTGCCTCGCCTGCGATGGCAAGGCCGTAGACGTAGGGGCGACCGACGAGCACGGCCCGAGCGCCGAGCGCGAGCGCCTTGAAGGCGTCGGCTCCGCCGCGCACGCCGCTATCGAGTAGTACGGGGAGCCGCTCCGCGACCGCCGCGACGACGGTCGGCAGCGCATCGACCGCGGCAATCGCACCGTCCACCTGGCGCCCACCGTGGTTCGAGACAACGATTCCGTCCACGCCCAGCTCGACCGCCATGCGTGCGTCGTCGGGATGGAGGACACCCTTAAGGAGGATCGGCAGGCGCGTCAACTCGCGGAGGAACGAAAGGTCGCCCCACGTCAGCGAGGGACGCGAGTAGATCTCCAGAAACAGCCGAACGGCGCTGCGTGGCCGCTTCGAGAAGAGGTTCGACCACGACGAGCCCGGATAGGCGCGCGCGAGCCGGACCAGGGTCCGCACAGCTGTCGGGGTTAGCCGGCCCGTGTCGAGTTCCCTGTCGGCTTCCGCGCGATCGAGCAGCTCGTTGAACACGGGGTCGGCGGTGTACTGGGCAAGGCCTTTCCCCTCGAGGAACGGGAGGTATGCGAGGTCGAGGTCACGCGGACGCCACCCGAGCAGCGTCGTGTCGAGCGTGACGACGATCGCGCCGCAGCCGCAGGCTTCCGCCCGCCGGACGAAGCTCGCGACGAGGTCATTCGAGGTGCTCCAGTAGAGCTGGAACCATCGCGGGCCGTCACCCATCGCCGCTGCGCACGTCTCCATGGACACCGACGCCTGGCTGGAGAAGATCATCGGTAGATCTTCGGCCGCCGCGGCTCGAGCCACGCCGAGATCGGCCTGTCGATGCGCCAACTCCAATACGCCGACGGGCGCGAGGATGAACGGCGCGGGCAGGCGCATGCGGAACAGCTCTATGCCGGTGTCGCGCTGCGACACGTCGCGGAGCATCCGAGGGACGATGCGCCGACGCTCGAGCGCCTCCCTGTTGGCAGCCATCGTGCTCTCGAGCCCGGCACCGCCCGCGACGTAGGCGAACCCCCTTTGGCCCATCGCCTTCCGGGCCCTCGACTCGAGGCTGGCCCATGCCGTGGGGACTGCCGGCCTACCCCCGCGGGCGCCGGGTACGTAGACCTCTGCCTGCCGCCGGGTCCCGGCTCCGATCGAAGGCGTCTTACTCATTGGCTGGGAAGGAGTCACGCTACAGCGCGTCGGCCGCGGCCAAGAGCGCGACGCGCGCGTGCGTCTTGCTCCTCCTCTCTCTAGGAGCAGTGCCAACGCGAGCGGCGGAAGCATCCGTCGAATCCGTGCCGAGAACATGTCGTCCTCTCCTCTGCGGCTCAGTCTCGGGCCTGCCACGTCGGCTCGCAGCCGGCGGCGCGAAACGCGTCGACCGCGGCCAGGTAGCACTGGATCTCCTCGATCAGCGCCGCGATGTCGATGTCGTACGTCATGGCTCCGACGCTAGGCCCACGGGGGAGCCCTGGAAACCGGGCGGGCCTGGAATCGGTCTCGGGGCAAGCCCCTGCTTGCGCGAGGTGTCGGGGCTCTGCCATGGCTCGAAGCCTCCGGCAGTTGGCTAACACCGCGCTAACACGCAGTCATCGGGCGCGTGGCGGTCGCGATCGCTCCGCGTTAGCCGCGTGTTACCGGCTCGCCCTAGCGTCCGACAGCATGGACGTGTCGGCGTTCTCCCTGAGCGCGGGCGTTGCCGGGTCCGGGTCTGACCGTAGCCAACGCCTGCACGCTGTGTGACGATCTGTCACATGGCAGTAACGGTCGTGATCGTCGACGACCATCCCTCTTTCCGGACTTCGGTGCGCACCCTGCTCGAGCTCGAGGGCTTCGAGGTGGTCGGCGAGGCAGCTGACGGGGCTTCCGGGCTGGAGATCGCCGAAGAGCTCGAACCCGAGCTCGTGCTGCTCGACGTCGCACTGCCGGACACGAACGGCTTCGAGGTCGCTGAGCGGCTCTCCGGCGGGCCGTCGAAGGTGATCCTGACCTCGAGCCGCGAGCAGCGCGACCTCGGACGGCGTGTCCGCTCGAGCGGCGCGGTCGGGTTCGTGCCCAAGGACCGCCTCTCGGGCCCTGCGCTCAACGAGCTCCTGGAGAGCGCCGGATGAGGAAGCTCGTCGTGTTTGCTCTGGGAGCGGCGGCCGTTGCGCTCGGCGCCTACGCCTACCACGTCCAGGTCAACGACCTGCACTCGCCTCCCGACCGCGCCCGCGCCATCGTCGCCGTCGGCTGGGCCTTCGTGGTCGCGGGGCTCGTCACGTGGCTCCGACGGCCGGCCAACCGCCTCTGGACGCTGCTGCTTGCCGCCGGCTTTGCGCTCCTGCTGCGCCAGCTCCGCTACAGCTTCGACGCCTGGCTGTTCACGGTCTTCTTCGCGCTGGGCGAGCTCCCATACGCGCTGGTTCCCCACTCGGTGCTCGCCTACCCCACCGGGCGCGTCGTCGATCGCGCCGACCGGGCGCTGGTCAAGGTCGGCTACGCGTGCCTCCTTGTCGTTCCCTTCCTGATCCTGCTCTTCTACGACGGCAGTCGCCCGCTTCTCACCTACAACGCGCGGGACTCGAGGCCTCACGACAGCCTCCTGTTGGTCTACGGCAGCGCCGATACGGTCGAGGTTCTCCAGAAGGCGCTTGTCGTCTTCTACTACGGCGCCCTCGCCACGCTCTTCATCTTCTTCATTTCACGGCGGCTCTGGCGTGCCACACCGCGGTCGCGGCGGATACTGGCGCCCCTTCTCCTGGCCGCGGTAGCGGTCGCGCTGCGCGGGGTCTTCGAGTGCGTCCGAACGTTCGTCAACCAGCCAGTCGCCGTCAACTACCTCTTCTGGTGGCAGATTACGGCGTTCTTCGCCCTGCCGCTCGCGCTCCTCTTCGGCCTGCTGCGGGCGCGTCTCGCCCGCGCCGGAGTCGGCGATCTCGTTCTCGAGCTCGAGCATGCGCGGCCGCAGGAGATCCGCGACGCGCTGGCGCGGACGCTCCGCGACCCGAGCCTCGAGGTCGCGTTCTGGCTGCCGGAGAGCCGGACCTACGCCGACGCGGATGGGAGGCCGGTGCAGCTGCCCCGGGACCGAGTGCGCGCGGTCACGCGCCTCGAACACGACGGCGAGCCGCTGGCCGCGATCGTCCACGACCCCTCGCTGCTGGAGGAGCCGCGGCTCGTGAAGGCCGCGGGAGCCGCGGCCCGGCTCGCGCTCGAGAATGCGCAGCTGCAGGCGGATATGCGGGCGCAGCTCGCCCAGGTGCAAGACTCGCGCGTCCGGATCGTCACGGCCGCCGACGAGGAGCGGAGGCGGATCGAGCGCGACCTTCACGACGGCGCCCAGCAGCGCCTCGCCGCGCTCGCGCTCCAGCTCCGCACCGCGCAGCGGCGACTCGACTCGCAGGGGAGCGACCCGGCCGTCGAGGCGCTGCTCGAATCGGCCGTCGCGGAACTGCAGGCCGCGAACGAGGAGCTGCGCGAGCTGGTCCGCGGCGTCTATCCGGCGATCTTGACCGAGG
>JBKPFI010000111.1:0-4183 GCA_046728775.1 Actinomycetota bacterium
TTCGGGGTCCGGGGGCGGAGCCGGCGGCGGAGGGGGGAGGTTCAGCCGGAAGCCGCCACGCCAGGCGCGATCCGGCAGCCGGAGCGGCGGTGCCGAGAGCGGTGGGTGCTCGGTCAGGAAGGCAGTCGTCGTCTCGCCGGCTCGCAGGACTGGGTGCGCGACGAGCCAGCGGAGGAACGGCAGGTTGGTGACGACACCGCCGACTTCCGTCTCCGCCAGCGCCGAGGCGAGCCGGTCGAGCGCGTCTTGCCGCGTCGAGCCGTGCGCGATCAGCTTCGCGATCAGCGGGTCGTAGGCGGTGCCGATCTCGTCGCCCTCCTCAACCCCCGCGTCCACGCGGATCCCGCCGGGGAGCCGCAAACGCTCGACCCGGCCCGTCTGCGGCAGGAAGGTGCGCGGATCCTCGGCGTACAGGCGCACCTCGACGGCGTGGCCGACCAGGCGCGGCTCGGCCCGCAGGGGCTCGCCCTGCGCGATTCGGATCTGCTCGGACACGAGATCGGCCCCGGAGACGAGCTCCGTCACCGGATGCTCGACCTGGATGCGGCCGTTCAACTCGAGGAACCAGAAGTCCCGCCCGTCGAGCATGAACTCCGCCGTGCCTGCGCTGCGGTAGCCGATCGCGCGCGCGAAAGCGACGGCCGCCTCGCTCATCCGCGCGCGCAACTCGGGGTCCAGCGCGGGGGAGGGCGCCTCCTCGAGCACCTTCTGGTGGCGCCGCTGCACCGAGCACTCGCGCTCGCCGAGCGCGACCACGGCGCCGTGGGAGTCGCCGAGCAGCTGGATCTCGACGTGCCGCGGCCGCTCGACGTAGCGCTCGCAGAAGACCCGTTCGTCGCCGAAGGCCGCCTTCGCCTCGCGCCGCGCGGCGGCGAGCGCCTCGTCGAGGTCGCCCGGCTCGCGCACCACCCGCATTCCGCGACCCCCGCCGCCCGCGACTGCCTTCACGACGAGCGGGAAGCCGAGCTTGGCCGGCTCGCCCTCCGGCACGACCGGGACGCCCGCCTCGCGCGCGATGCGCTTCGCCTCGAGCTTATCGCCGCCCGCGCGCAGCGCTTCCGGAGGCGGTCCGACCCAGGTCAGCCGCGCGGCCTCGACCGCCTCGGCGAAGTCCGGGTTCTCAGCCAGGAAGCCATAGCCCGGGTGAACCGCGTCGGCACCCGTCTCGCGCGCCGCCCGCATGTGCTCGGCTGCCTCCAGGTAGGACGAGATCCGTACGGCCTCGTGGGCGGCGCGGACGTGCAGCGAGCCCGCGTCGTCCTCGGGCGCGACGGCGACGGTCGAGATCCCGAGCCGGCGACAGGCCCGGAAGACCCGCACCGCGATCTCGCCGCGGTTCGCTACGAGGAGCTTCTCGATGCCCACGACGGGTGGCGCTTCTCGAGGAACGCGCGCAGGCCCTCCTGGCCTTCGGCGCCCGCGCGCAGACCGGCGGCGAGGCGCGCGAGCTCCTCGCCGTCGTCGGGTCGTTCGCGCGCGAGCCGCTTCGCGGCGCGCGTCGCCTCGGGCCCGGACTTCAGGATCTCGCCGAGCTTACGGTCGATCGCGGAGTCGAGCTCGTCCGTCACCTCGTGCACCAGGCCGATGCGAAGAGCGGCCTCCGCGTCGAAGCGCTCGCCTGTGAGGAAGAGGTGGCGCGCGGCGGCTGGGCCGATCTTGGCGAACACGAACGGCGAGATCACCGCGGGGATGATCCCGAGGCGAACCTCCGTGAAGCCGAAGGTCGCGTCGCGTGCCGCGACGACGACGTCAGCGCACGCGACCAGGCCGGAACCGCCGCCGAGCGCGTAGCCCTGAACGCGGGCGACGAGCGGCGCGGGGCACGCGTCGACCGCCGACATCATCCTGTGCAGCCGAAGGGCGTCCTCGACGTTTTCCTCGTACGTCAGGTCGATCGACGAGCGCTGCCACTCGACGTCTGCCCCGGCGCAAAAGCTCGGGCCCTCGCCTGCAAGCAGCACGGCGCGTGCGTCGCCCACGTCCGAGAACGCCTCGGTGAGCTCCCGGATCAGCTGCGCGTCGAAGGCATTCCGGCGCTCCGGGCGCGCGAGGGTGACGCGAAGGAGCTTGCCGTCCCGGTCGATCCGTAGCGCCTGCATCGCGAGGGATCGTAAAGTTGGCGTAACGATGTTGCGCGGAGCGCTTGCGGCGGCCGTCACGCCTCTCCGCGACGACGGTGCCGCCCTGGACGAGGAGGCCTTCCGGCCCTACCTCGAATTCCTCGCGGCCGCGGGCCTCGACGGGATCCTCGCCCTCGGGACGACGGGAGAGGGGATCCTCCTCTCCGCGGCCGAGCGGCGGCGCGCCGCCGAGCTGTTCGTCGACGGGCCGCTGCCGGTGATCGTCCACTGCGGCGCGCAGACCTCGGCGGAGACGTCAGCGCTCGCCGAGCACGCCGCGGCCTCGGGAGCCGCCGGGGTCGCGGTGATCTCGCCTCCCTACTACGCGCTCGACGACGAGGCGCTGCTCGCGCATCTGGCCGCCGCGGCGCGGGCGGCCGAGCCCGTGCCGTTCTACGTCTACGAGTTCCAGGCCCGGAGCGGCTACGCCGTGCCGGTTCCGTTACTCGAGCGGCTGCGCGAGCGGGCGCCGAACTTCGCCGGGCTCAAGGTCTCCGACCGGCCGTTCGAAGCGGTGGAGCCCTACCTGCTCGACGGGCTCGACGTCTTCGTCGGGGCGGAGGAGCTCGTGCTCGCGGGGCTGGCGCGCGGGGCCGCGGGCGCCGTCTCCGGGCTCGCGTCGGTCTTCCCGGAGCGGGTCGTGGCCCTTGTTCGCGACGGGGACGGCGATGTGGGGGCGCTGCGGCGCCGCCTCGACCGCTTTCCGTTCCAGGCGGCGGCGAAGTACGTGCTCGGCCGGCGTGGAGTCCCGGTTCGGGAGGACGTCCGCGCTCCGCTTCGCACGCTTCGTGACGAGGAGAAGCGGGAGCTGGACGCGTGGCTCGAATCGTCGTAGCAGGCGCCGGAGCGACAGGCGCCTCCGTCGCGTACCACCTGGCCTCGCTGGGTGCGCGCGACGTGGTTCTCGCCGATCGCGGGCGCGTCGCGGGCGGCGCAACCTCGAAGGCGATGGGCGGTGTGCGGCAGCAGTTCTCGACGGCCGCGGAGGTACGGCTCGCCCAGGCGAGCATCCGCTTCTTCGAGGAGCTCGGGCCGCCGCTCTTCGACCAGGTCGGGTACCTCTTCGTTGCGACGACCGAGCAGGGGCTGGCCGAGCTGGACGAGCGGCGCGAGCTGCAGGCGGAGCTCGGCGTCCCAGTCGAGCGGGTCGACCCCTCCCAGGCCCTGGGCCTGCGCACTGACGACGTCCTCGGTGCGGTGATGTGCGCGACCGACGGCATCGCCGACCCACCGGCCGTCACCCGCGACCTCGTGCGGCGGGCGACCAAGCTCGGCGTCGAGGTGCGAGAAGGCTGCGACGCGGCGACGCTCGAGGCGGACGCCCTCGTGATCGCCTGCGGGCCGTGGTCGGCGGAGCTGGCTTCTGCGACGCACGGGGTCGAGCTGCCGGTCCGCCCGCTCTGCCGACAGCTGCTGGCTACGACCGAGCTCGACCTGCCAGACCGCCTGCCGATGGTGCTCGAGGCCGAGAACGGCTTCCATTTCCGGCGCCGAGGGAGGCGACTCGTCCTCGCGATGCCAGACCCCGAGCCGCGCTGGGGCTTCGACGAGGTCGTCGACGAGTCGCTCTTCGACGACCGTCTCAGGCGACTGCACCACCGGTTCCCGTCCGCCGATGGGACGACGATCGCCGAGGCCTGGGCAGGCCTCTACGACATGACCCCGGACGCGCACCCGATCCTCGGGGAGGTCGCCGACGGCGTCTACGCGGCCTGCGGCTTCTCGGGCCACGGCTTCATGCAGTCGCCCGCGGTCGGCCGCGCGCTCGCGGAGGAGATCCTCGGCGAGACGCCGAGCCTCGATCTCACCCCGTACCGCCTCCGGCGCTTCGAGGCCGGCGCGACCTTCCCCGAGACGCTCGTCCTGTAGCCGAACGTGTCTTCTTAAGCCTCCAGCTCGAACTCCTCGCCGACCTCCGGGTCCTTCCCGATCAGCTCGCGGGCCTCGGCGGCCGGCTCGTCGTCTCCGGAGAACGAGATCAGGCCGAAGCGCTCCCCGGCCGGGTCGGAGATCCAGTGGTCGCCCTCCGGAAGCTCGGGGAGCTTCGCGCGCAGCTCGTCGAG
>JBKPFI010000381.1:0-1723 GCA_046728775.1 Actinomycetota bacterium
CGTGAGCGCAAAGGCGAGCGACGAGTCGGACTATCGCGACTGGTATGTCTGGTCGCGCAAGCGCCCACGCGCTGCTCGCTCGGGTGTCGTCTTCCCGGGCGTCCAGGCGTCAACGTGGTCGTATGAACGGAAGGCGCGGTCCTGGTACTTCCACCGCTTCTACGACTTTGAGCCCGACCTGAACATGGAGAACCCGCGCGTTCGCGAAGAAATCCACCGCGTCGTCAGCTACTGGTTGCGACTCGGCGTTTCCGGGTTCCGTGTCGATGCTGTCCCATTCGTCATCGAGAAACCGCAGCCAAACGGCGGCGCGGCGCAGTTGCATTTCGAGTACCTGCGTGAACTGAGGGACGTCGTTCAGTGGCGCCGAGGAGACGCAATCCTGCTCGGCGAGGCGAATGTTGTCCCGCGCGACGACGAGCACTACTTCGCCGACGGCGAGGGACTCCACCTGATGTTCAACTTCTGGGTAAACCAGCATCTCTTCGCGTCGCTGGCGACGGCGGATGCTCGGCCGCTGGCCTCGGCCTTGAGAGCAACTCGGAACATCCCCGGGAGTGCCCAGTGGGCGTATTTCCTTCGAAACCACGACGAGCTCGACCTCGGACGGTTGCAACCGGCCCACCGTGATGCCGTCTTCGCGCGCTTTGCACCAGAAGCCTCGATGCAGCTCTACGGCCGCGGCATCCGCCGCCGGCTGGCGCCAATGCTCGGCGATCAGCGCCGCCTCGAGTTCGCCTACAGCCTGCTCTTCTCGTTGCCGGGAGCCCCGGTGCTTCGCTACGGCGAAGAGATCGGCATGGGCGAGAACCTGCGGCTCAAGGAGCGGGACGCGATTCGGACGCCGATGCAGTGGGTGAACGGACCCAACGGCGGCTTTTCGACGAGCGAGCAGCTCGTGCGCCCCGTAATCGACAACGGGCCTTACGGCTTCGACGCGGTCAATGTCGAGGAGCAACTCCGCCGGCCAAGCTCGCTGCTGCGCTGGATGATTGAGCTGATCCGAATCAGGAAGGAGTGCCCGGCAATCGGCGCGGGAGACTGGCGCATCCTGCCCACGCGCAGTCGTCAGGTGCTCGCGGTGCTCTATACCCTCCGCGATTCGGCAGTCCTCTGCCTCCACAACTTCGATGAAGAGCCGCGAGAGATCACCATTGACCTAGGGATGCCTTCCGGCGGCGAACGATTGCGCAGCCTGTTCGACAGCGGCGACAGCCACGGCTCGGCCGGGCGGCACCGCCTACGCCTCGACCCGCTTGGCTACGCCTGGTACCGCGTAGTGTGACACCGCCGCGGGTGAACCCGCGGGGTTCGGCCGGCCTGGGCCCAAAGTCTCGGTGTTCTCCGGACGTTTGGCCGGCGCAGCCCGCTCGCCAATCGCGCATATCTCGTGGGGTGGTCGGCACAGCGGCGCCGACCACCCCCGCCTTGCATGGCCTTAGCACAAGTCTGAGCGCCCGAGGGCGTCCCCTGGTTGTGAGCGAGGCGCGCTCTCTACGAGGATGAGGACAGGGATATTTCGACGCACGCGGCTTCCGCGGCGAGTTCGGACACTCCCCCGGCCGTGAGCGACGCGCTCGATCGTCTGCGCGATGTGGTCGCAGTCCGAGACGAGCGCTCGCGTGTCGACGCGGCAGCGCGCCTGCGAATCGGCGGGCTGATCTTGCAGGTAGAGAATGAGGAGCTCAACGAGACGGCGCGCCGCCTGGTCGCTGCTCTGCCG